>NZ_JRKC01000056.1:0-76647 GCF_000800925.1 Microbacterium sp. ZOR0019
TGGCTCGAGACCGCCGGCGTCAACACGCTCGAGCCGGTCATCGCCGAGGGTGACGACGGCACGATCTCGCGCTTCGCCATCACCCAGACCGCGCCCGCGGACTACCCGACGATCCGTCCTCACCGCCTCGGTATCGGCTTCTACACGCTGACCGACGGCTCGCTCACCCGCACGCATCACCTCGAGGTCGATGTCGACGGGGACCGCACCGAAGTGCCCGAGCTGCACGGCCTCGCCCGACCGGACCTCGTCCTCCTGAACGACAACGACCTCGCTTACGCCAAGATCCGTCTCGACGAGAAGTCGCTCGCGACGGCGATCGCGCACCTGGCGGACATCCACGACCCCCTCGCACGTTCGCTCGTGTGGGGTGCCGCCTGGGACCAGACCCGCGACGCCGAGACCGGTGCATCGGAGTACATCGACCTCGTGCTCGGCAACATCGGCCGCGAGACCGAGTCGACCACCGTGCGCACCACGCTCGCTCAGCTCCGCTCCGCCGCGACGCTGTACGTCGCGCCCGCTGATCGCGAGGCTGCCCGCCTCAAGGTCGCCGACGGCCTGTGGAGCCTCGCAGAGGCAGCGGAGCCCGGCAGCGACAGCCAGCTGCAGTTCGTCACCGCGTTCGCGAACGCCCTGGTCACCCCGGAGCACGCAGGCATCGTCGGACGACTGCGATCCGGAGAGGACACCCTGCCCGGATTGGAGGTCGACGCCGACCTGAACTGGCAGCTCCTCGTCGGCCTCGCCACGATCGGTGCCACGGATGCCGCGACGATCGATGCCGCCCTCGCTTCCGACAACACGGCCAAGGGCGGAGAGTTCGCCGCGCAGGCACGCGCTTCCCTTCCCGACTCGGCGTCCAAGAAGGCGGCGTGGGCATCGCTGATCGAGCGTGACGACGCTCCGAACACGATCGTCCGCTCTGCGGCGCTCGGGTTCACGCATCCGGCAGGTACGGCGGTGCTCGCCGAGTTCGTCCCCGCGTACTTCGACATGCTGCTTCCGGTGTGGGAGTCGCGCAGCTATCAGATCGCGCAGTACCTGATCGTCGGACTCTTCCCGACGGCGCTGGCCGACATCGCGCTGCGCGACGCGACCCGCGCCTGGCTCTCCGCCCACCAGGACGCGGCGCCGGCGCTGCGCCGACTCGTGCTCGAGAACCTGGCGGATGTGGAGCGCGCGCTGGCCGCGCAGGCGCGCGACGCCGAGGACTGATCCCCGACGCATCCGAAACGGAGACCATCCGTCCTGCACTCGGCGTGTCGCTCACCGACACGGCGATAGAGGGACGGATGGTCTCCGTTTTCGTCTGGCGCGCGCACCCAGCCCGCGCAGAGCCCCGATCGCTAGGATCGTGACTGATGATCCTCCCCTTCGCCGACACCGACTCACCCGCGGAGACGCCCCTCCCCGATGGGGTGGAAGCGTTGCTCGCCTGGCTGACGCAGGTCGGCAAGAACGCGCTCACCGTCGCGCTCATCATCGGCAGCTGCATCGTGATCGGCCTGGTGCTCCGTCTCATCATCCGACGGGTCGTGCGTCGCATCGTCGACAGCGCCAAGAACAAGGCCTCGGTCGACGACACGCAGGCACTCGAGCGCTCGCCGCTCGCAGACATGCGACTGGTGCAGCGCACCAGGACACTCGGCACGATCCTGCAGAACATCGTCAACGTGATGCTGGTCGTCATCGCGATCGTGCTCATCGTCAATGCACTGAACTCGTCGCTCCTCGGCTCCCTGACGCTCCTCACGGCCGCCGTCGGTGCCGGATTGGGCTTCGGCGCCCAGAACATCGTGAAAGACGTGCTCAACGGCATGTTCATCGTGGCCGAAGACCAGATCGGCATCGGTGACGTGGTCGACCTCGGCCTGGCGAGCGGGGTCGTGGAGTACGTCAGCGTGCGCATCACCCAGGTGCGCGACGTCAACGGGACCCTCTGGTACGTGCGAAACGGAGAGGTCACCCGCATCGGGAACATGTCTCAGGGCTGGGCGCGATCGATCATCGACATCGGTGTTCCTGCAGACTCCGACCTCGACCTGGTCGAACACACCATGCTGGAGACGGCACAGGGACTCGCGAAAGACCCGAAGTGGCGCACCCGCATCATCGAGAAGCCGGAGCTCTGGGGCCTCGAATCCATCGACGGCGACGCGCTCGTCGTCCGCATCGTGATCAAGGCCCGAGCCAACGCGAAGGACGATGTGGCGCAAGAACTGCGCCGCCGCCTGCGCGCGGCCCTCCTCGAGAAGGAGATCAGCGTCCCGCGGATGGCCGACGTCGTGCCCACCGGCCTCGACGGCGCACGCCGGGTGCGAGGCGCGAACCCGCCCAAGACGCGCCCGAACGCCGTCACCGGCGTTCCCGTCATTCCCGATCGCGGGATCTGGCGGCGCAAGAAGCCCACCGACGACGGGAGTACCCAGAAGTGACGTTCTACGACGAGGTCGGCGGTCACGAGACCTTCCGCAGGATCGTCTCCGTGTTCTACCGCGAGGTCGCACTCGATCCCGTGCTGAAGCCGATGTATCCCGAGGAGGATCTGGGGCCCGCAGAGGATCGGCTCCGCCTCTTCCTCGAGCAGTACTGGGGCGGACCGACGACCTATGGGGAGACCCGCGGGCATCCCCGGCTCCGGATGCGCCACATACCGTTCCACATCGACCCGGACGCCCGGGATCGTTGGCTTCGTCATATGAGGACCGCCGTCGACGAGGCGCAGTTGTCCCCCCTGCACGAATCGACGCTGTGGGACTACCTGGAGCGCGCCGCCTATGCCATGGTGAACACATTCGAGCCGTCGGGCATCGGCGCCGCAGCTGGCGACCGTCCCACGCTCGAGACCCGCTCACGTCAGGAATCAACGGAGAACTCATGACGACAACGCCCCTGTCCACGGATGTCCTGGTGATCGGATGGGGGTTGTCCGGCCTCGTCGCCGCCGCAGAGGCGCTGGATGCGGGGCGGCGTGTCATCCTGATCGATCAGGAGCCGCGCACCAATCTGGGCGGTCAGGCCTGGTGGTCTTTCGGCGGCCTGTTCTTCATCGACTCCCCCGAGCAGAGGCGTCTCGGTATCAGGGACTCGCTCGAGCTCGCGACGCAGGACTGGTTCGGCAATGCCGCCTTCGACCGCCCGGAGGATGAATGGCCACGGCGCTGGGCCGAGGCATACCTGCAGTTCGCGGCCGGTGAGAAGCGCTCCTGGCTGCGTGAACGCGGCGTCGGCTTCTTCCCGGTGGTGGGGTGGGCGGAACGAGGCGGATACGGCGCGATCGGCCCGGGCAACTCCGTGCCACGGTTCCACATCACGTGGGGAACCGGACCCGGGATCGTGGCACCGTTCGCCGCTGCCGTGGAGCAGGGCGAACGTGAGGGGCGCCTGACCGTGCTTCCTCGACACCGCGTGTCGGAACTGATCGTGACGGACGGCACGGTGACGGGTGCGCGCGGCAGCATCCTCGCATCGAGCGGTGCGGAGCGGGGTGAGCCGACCACCCGCGAGGTCATCAGGGAGTTCGAGATCTCAGCGGGTGCCACGATCGTCTCCTCGGGCGGCATCGGTGGCAACCACGACCTCGTCCGCGCCGCGTGGCCGTCGAGGCTCGGCGCGCCGCCCGCGCACATGCTCTCCGGCGTGCCGGCCTACGTCGATGGATCGATGCACGGCGTGAGCGAAGCGGCGGGCGCGCGGCTGATCAACGGTGACCGGATGTGGCACTACGTCGAAGGCATCACGAACTGGGACCCGGTGTGGCCCTCTCACGGCATCCGCATCCTCCCGGGGCCCTCGTCGCTCTGGTTGGATGCCACCGGACGACGTCTGCCGGTTCCGCTGTACCCGGGTTTCGACACCTTGGGCACGCTCGAGCATCTGCGCTCGACAGGGCACGACCACTCCTGGTTCGTGACGTCGCGGCAGATCGTCGAGAAGGAGTTCGCCCTGTCCGGGAGCGAGCAGAACCCCGACCTGACGGGCAAGGATGTCGGGCTGCTGCTCCGTTCACGGCTCGCGAAGGGTCCGACAGGTCCCGTGCAGTCGTTCCTCGACGAGGGCGAGGACTTCATCGTCGAGAACGATCTCGAATCACTCCTGGAGCAGATGCAGCGCCATCCCGGCGGAGAGCTGCTCGACATCGACGCCGTGCGCAAGGAGGTGGTCGCCCGGGATCGTGAGGTGGAGAACGACTTCACCAAGGACGCACAGATCGCGATGCTGCGGTCCATGCGGAACTATCGCGGCGACAAGCTCATCCGCACCGCCGCACCTCATCGGCTGCAAGAGCGCAGCGCCGGCCCGCTCATCGCGGTGAAGCTGCACGTCCTCACGCGGAAGTCGCTCGGCGGCATCAACACCGATCTCGACGGTCGCGCGTTGAACGCTCAGGGCGCACCGATCCCGGGGTTGTTCGCCGCAGGCGAGGCGAGTGGCTTCGGCGGAGGCGGGGTCCATGGCTATCGTGCACTCGAAGGCACGTTCCTGGGCGGCTGTCTCTTCAGCGGTCGTGCAGCCGGACGTGCGGCCGCAGCCGGGAGCTGATCCTCGGGTCTGCGGCGCGTGTCCCCGACGACGTCTCAGCCTGCGGAGCCCGTGTCGCGGACGCCCGTGAGTCCGGAGGCGATCGGACCTCGCACCAGGACATGACCGCGGCGGAAGGACAGCCGGGTCCACCGACCGGACCGGGTGACGGGCACCTGTTCGTCCCCGGAGATGAAACCCATGGCGTCGGCGGCGAAGGCGATGCCACGCGGCAGTCCGCCCAGCTCCTCATCCGGTTCCCCCCAGATCGCTGCGCGAAGAGCCCGGACGGCTTCCTCGCCCGATCCTGCACCCGCGCCGCGAGCCACTGCGGAGATCCCCCACTGCGCGCGCTGCGCAATGGTCGAGGCCGGGAGCGCGGAGGCCTGCTCCCATCCGGAGCGGGGCGGTGCGACGCCGGCCCACGCAGGCGAGAGTCCCGTGTCCGGGAACGCGAGCTGGGCCTGCTCGTCCGTCGTGGTGAGCTGATCCACGACGACATCGCAGCGGAGTTCCGGGTCAGCATGCACGATACGCATGGCGAGGATCGTCGGAGTCTGGTCGAAGAGACCGTGCGGCGCCAGCGCGGCGGTGGTCAGCGCGAGGACGCCGTTCGCTGCCTGCAGCCGCACCCCGTCGTCCGTGATCCGGGTCGCTCGACCGACGAAAGTGAGGACATCCTTCGCGGTGTCCGGGTCGGCGAGGAGGAGGTGATGCGGCACGCGTTCTAAACTACCAACGGAGCGGCGTGTGCGGTCGCGGGGAAGGAACATATGAGCGCGAAGGACCATGCCGTCCGGACCGTCGAGCGGCTGCGTGAGATCCTCGATCTCGATGCGACGCAGGCACGGACCACGGAGGACATCTTCACGGGTTCGTCGCATCCCATGCCGAGTGGACGCATCTACGGCGGTCAAGTCCTCGCGCAAGCGCTCCTCGCCGCCGAACGCACACTTCCCGAAGACCGGGCTGTGCACTCGATGCACGGCTATTTCCTGCGCCCCGGCGACGCGAGTCAGGGAATCACGATCGCCGTCGATCGGATCCACGACGGCCGTTCCTTCTCGACCCGGAGGGCGCAGGCCTATCAGAACGGCGTGCCGATCTTCTCGATGATCGCGTCGTTCCAAGACGGTGATCCCGGCGTGGAGCACGCCGAGCCGATGCCGGAGGGCATCCCTTCCCCGGAGGAGCTCACGCCGGACGAGGAGCGCGTTCACGGCCTTCCCGAGGGCACCACGCGCATGTTGAGCGAACGCGCTGCCGACATCCGGCACGTCGACTCTCCGCTGTATCTGCCGAGTGACGACCAGCGTGTCGCGCGCCAGGCGGTGTGGATGCGTCTGCGTGCACCACTCCCCGACGATCAGCGCCTGCACCGTGCCGCGCTCGCCTACCTCAGCGACATGACGATCCAGGAGTCGATCCTCCGCGCGCACGGCGTGTACTGGGCGTTGCCCGGGTTGAAGGTCGCGAGCCTGGACCACGCGATGTGGTGGCACCGTCCCGCCCGTGTGGATGAGTGGCTGCTGTATGTCCAGGAGTCCCCGAACGCCCGCGGTGGCCGCGGGCTCGCCACCGGACGGATCTACACACGCGATGGCTCTCTTGCGGCGAGCGTCGCGCAGGAGATCATGATTCGCGTCCCTGAAGACGCCTCCTGACGCCGCCCCGGCCTCGCGCTGTTCCGCGGGGGCCTCAGCGGTGGGAGTACTCGATAGATGGGCCCACGTAGGGCTCCCAGGCGTCACGCATCTCCGGGGTGAGCCGGGTCGGGCGCCCGGTCTGCGCATCGACGAGCACGATGATCGCGGTCGACCGCGCGTAGATCTGACGGGGCGCGGCGGTGGGGTCGTTGTGGACTTCGTAGCAGACTTCGACGCTGGAGCCGCCGAGCTTGCCGAACCACATCTGGACTTCGAGAGGTCGGCGTTGATAGGGCACCGGTGCGAGATACTCGATCTCCTGGCGGGCGATGAGGGTCAGGATGCCCTCGTCGATGCCGGAATCGAGCACCGCCGTGGACGGCGCCTCTTCGCCGGGGCCCGCCCGCCAGAATGCCCGCACGCGAGCCTCCTCGAGCAGTTTCAGCATCGAGGTGTTGTTCACGTGGTTGAAGGCATCCAGATCCCCCCAGCGAAGGTGGATCGGGATGTGCAGGCGGGTCCCCGGCGACGTAGACATCGCGGTCTCAGTCGCGCGTCAACTTGCGGTGCGTCGACCGGTGCGGCTTCGCGGCGTCCGGTCCGAGGCGCTCGATCTTGTTCTCCTCATAGGCCTCGAAGTTGCCCTCGAACCAGTACCACTGGTCGGGCTTCTCGTCGGTGCCCTCGTACGCCAGGATGTGCGTCGCGATGCGGTCGAGGAACCACCGGTCGTGAGTGATCACCACGGCGCATCCGGGGAACTCGAGCAGAGCGTTCTCGAGCGAGCTCAGCGTCTCGACGTCGAGGTCGTTGGTCGGCTCGTCGAGCAGCAGCAGGTTGCCACCTTCCTTGAGCGTCAGAGCGAGGTTCAGACGGTTGCGCTCACCGCCCGAGAGAACGCCGGCCTTCTTCTGCTGATCGGGCCCCTTGAAGCCGAACTTCGAGACGTAGGCACGCGAAGGGATCTCCGTCTTGCCGACGGTGATGAAGTCCAGGCCGTCGGAAACGACCTCCCACAGCGTCTTGTTCGGATCGATGTTGGCGCGAGACTGGTCGACATAGCTGATCTTGACCGTCTCACCGATCTTCAGGTCACCACCGTCGAGCGGCTCGAGTCCCACGATCGTCTTGAAGAGCGTGGTCTTTCCCACACCGTTCGGTCCGATCACGCCGACGATGCCGTTCGGCGGAAGGCTGAAGCTCAGCCCGTCGATGAGTGAACGCCCGTCGAATCCCTTCTTGAGGTTCTTCGCCTCGATGACGACCGTGCCGAGACGCGGACCCGCCGGGATCTGGATCTCCTCGAAGTCGAGCTTTCTGGTGCGCTCCGCCTCCGAGGCCATCTCCTCGTAGCGAGCCAGGCGAGCCTTCGACTTGGTCTGACGGCCCTTGGCGCTGGACCGCACCCACTCCAGCTCCTCCTTGAGGCGCTTGGCGAGCTTCGCGTCCTTCTTGCCCTGGATCTCGAGGCGCTCGCCCTTCTTCTCCAGATAGGTCGAGTAGTTGCCCTCGTAGCCGATGAGACGACCGCGGTCGACCTCGGCGATCCACTCAGCGACGTGGTCCAGGAAGTACCGGTCGTGGGTGATCGCGATCACCGCGCCCTTGTACGCCTGCAGGTGCTGCTCGAGCCAGAGCACGCTCTCGGCATCGAGGTGGTTCGTGGGCTCGTCGAGGAGCAGGAGGTCGGGCTTCTGCAGGAGCAGCTTCGCCAGCGCGACACGGCGCTTCTCACCACCGGAGAGCGGGGCGATCGCGGCGTCAGCGGGAGGAGTGCGCAGCGCATCCATAGCCTGATCGAGCTGGGAGTCGAGGTCCCACCCGTCGGCGGCATCGATCTCTTCCTGCAATGTGCCCATCTCGGCGAGGAGGGCATCGAAGTCGGCGTCGGGCTCGGCCATGAGCGCGGAGATCTCGTTGAACCGGTCGAGCTTCGCCTTGATGGCGATCCCGTCCTGGATGTTCTCGATCACCGTCTTCGACTCGTCGAGTTCCGGCTCCTGCATCAGAATGCCCACCGAATAACCCGGGGAGAGCTTCGCCTCACCGTTCGAGGGGGTGTCGAGACCGGCCATGATCTTGAGGATCGTGGACTTTCCGGCGCCGTTCGGACCCACCATGCCGATCTTTGCTCCGGGCAGGAACGCCATGGTCACGTCGTCGAGGATGAGCTTCTCGCCCACCGCCTTGCGCGCACGCACCATCGAGTAGATGTACTCAGCCACCGAAAACCGCTCCTTCTGTTGGCGTCGAAGATCGACACCCCAGCCTACCGGCCCCTCGGCCTGTCACCAGTCGATCGGGCGCGTGGTGCCGACGAGACACCGCCCCTCGGCGAGTTGCGGCATCACGGTCGCGACGACCTGACCCGTGGACGGTCCGACTTGTCCGACCAGGCAGGCTTCATCACCCCATCGCACGGAGAACTGAAGGCTCTCCGCCGGATTGCCCACCGTCGTCTGGTCCTGAGTCACCTGCATGGCGTCGCGATCGAAGCCGGCCTCGACCAGGGCATCCACGTATGCCCGGCCGGAACCACGCTGATCGGTCGCCCACACGCGCTCAGCGACCGCCGTGAAGACAGGAAGGTTCTCTTCGGCCGTGCCATCGGGAACCAGCGCCGGTTCGGGAACGGGCGTGGGGCCCGCCGACACCTGAGCCGTCGGAGAGGCGGAAGGCTCAGGTGTCGGCGCGCAACCGGCGAACAGGAGGACGGCAGCGACCGAAGCCACCACGCAGGCCGTGCGCGCCGGTGAGAAGACCGTTCGACGAATCACGTGCCGAGTCTACGGCTCCTGTCGAAGCGCCTCGGTACGTCACGGAGATCCCGCGTCGTCGTGGGAGTCACGTGCGAGCTCACCGCACCGCTTCCGTCGTGGCGCTCGACTCCGTCCAGGAGAGATCGAACGGAGTCATCTCCTCGCCGCCGACGGGCTCGTCGTCTCGAAGCTCTTCGGCCGGCGACATGGACCGGTCGCTGTGGACAGCGTGCAGGCCCGGCTCCGCAGTCGGGCGGGCGCGCGGTCGATACGCCGTCGTCCCCCAACGCAGATCGTGTCCGATCGCATCGGCCTCGATATCGACACTCGTGCCGTGCTTGCCGTTGCTCTCCCACTCGCGGATCTTCAATCGTCCGGTGACGATCACGCTGTCACCGGTGCGCAGTGAGGCCCTCACGTTCTCACCGAGCTGCCGGAACGCCGCGACGGAGAACCAGTTCGTCCCGGAATCCGTCCACTCCTGCGTCGCCGGGTCGAACCGCCGGTGGGTGCTCGCGAGACGGAAGTTCGTCACGGGTACACCGCCGCCCGTCTGCCCCTGCGTCGGATCCGTGGCGACTCGTCCCACGATGGTCAGCGTGTCGATCATGTCCTGTCCTTCCGGTGGCCGGACGCGTGTCGTCCGGGTCTCCAGCCTGCATCCGCGACCGCGACTCGATAGCTCGGAATCACGCGAAACGTGCACCGATCGCGTCCCGAGCCTGTCAGTGCAGAAAGGGCCGATCAGGCCGCGTGTCGGAGCGGAGATCGAATGTCGGAGGTCGGTCATATCTTCGAAGGAGCGAAAGGAGTTCCGATGTCCGACAACCTGATCACTGCCCTCCCCGACGTTCCGTACGCAACGCCTCGGCTCTCTTCCAGCCGTGAGCACCTCGTGCGTGCCGCAGATCACCTCTGGCGCGTGCAGGATCGGAGGGAGCACGTCCTGGGGCATCTCAGGATCACGGCCGATCCGCTCGGGCTCCGGTATCGCGCCGAGCGCCTGCACCTGGCCACGGGCTCTTTTCGCGTCGTCGGCGAGTTCTGGAACGTGGACGACGCCGTTGCTGCGCTGCGCCACTCGTGAGGCACGGACGACACCTGCCGACAGCTCTGGCTGACGCAGTCGAAGTGCCCCCGGCAGGATTCGAACCTGCGACCAAGAGATTAGAAGGCTCCTGCTCTATCCCCTGAGCTACGGAGGCGCACGCGTATAGAGTATCGCGGTCGTGCGGCCTTGCACGAAGCCCGCCACGTCAGCGATGTCGGGGCCGTCGATAGGATGGCCGCATGGTAACTGCGTCCGAGAACGACCGTCTCGTATGGATCGACTGCGAGATGACGGGTCTCGATCTGGCGGTCGATGAGCTCGTCGAGATAGCCGTCGTCATCACCGACTTCGAGCTCAACCCTGTCGATCCCGGCTTCCAGGTGGTGATTCGCCCCAGCGCGGACGCTCTCGCGCACATGAACGACTTCGTCACGAAGATGCATGAGACCTCGGGCCTGATCGATGAGATCGCCGGCGGTGTCTCCGTGGAGGAGGCCGAGTCGCAGACCCTCGCCTACATCAAGCGCTTCGTGCCGCTGGAGCGCAAAGCGCCGCTCGCCGGCAACACGATCGGGACAGACCGGATGTTCCTCGCCAAGTACATGCCACAGGTCGACCAGTGGTTGCACTACCGGAACGTCGACGTGTCCAGCGTCAAAGAGCTCTCGCGACGCTGGTACCCGCGTGTGTTCTTCCAAGCGCCGACGAAAGACGGCGGGCACCGTGCGCTCGCTGACATCCTGGAGTCGATCCGAGAGCTCCGTTACTACCGCGAAGCGGTCTTCGTCGATGAGCCGGGACCGTCCAGCGACGAAGCACGAGAGATCTCGACCCGCACGGTGTCAGAGTTCACTCCGAACATGTAATAGACTCGTATGGTTGCCCGCTCCGGTGGGCGCATGGTGGGTATAGCTCAGCTGGTAGAGCGCTGGCTTGTGGTGCCGGATGTCGCGGGTTCGAGTCCCGTTACTCACCCTCAGGAAGAAGGCCCGGGTCGAATGATCCGGGCCTTCTTCGTCCCCTCGTGAACAAGCCGGGCACGTCACCCCGAAGCTCTAGACTGACCTCGTGTCACTCGCGGTCTGGTTCTCGTTGCTGACCGCGTCCGTCGTGATCAGCCTCACGCCCGGTGCGGGCGCCATCAACACCATGTCCAACGCCATGAGCCAAGGGTGGCGGCGCTCGATCTGGGGCATCATCGGCCAGCAGATCGCTCTGGTCGTCCACGTGGCGATCGTCGCTGCCGGCGTCGGTCTCCTCGTCTCACGCTCGGAACTCCTTTTCAACGCCATCCGCTATGCCGGAGCCGCCTACCTCGTCTTCCTCGGGGTACGGCTCCTGCTCGCCCGGCCCGCTGCGGTCAACGTCGATGTCGACGCCCCGGCCCCGATCGACCTCCGTGAGAGCCACTGGTCGATGATCCGACGGGGGTTCTGGGTGAACCTCTTGAACCCCAAGGCGATCGTCTTCTTCCTGGCGTTCATCCCCCAGTTCGTGCGGCTCGATGAACCGCCACTCCCCCAGTACCTCACCTTGATCGCCACCGTGGTCGTGGTCGACGTGATCGTCATGTGGGGGTTCTTCGCAGCTGCCGCACGGCCCTTCCGACGTCTGACGGCGTCCGCGCGTGGACAACGTGTACTCAACGTGGTCTTCGGAACGCTGTTCATCGCCGTCGCCGGTGTCCTCGTCGTCGTGCACTGAGCGGGCGCCGGGCGGCTACCGCCTCTAGGCTGGATGCGATGGAAATGAACGCCGACGCCTTCGAAGAGCTCGTGATCGACGAGCTCGACCGGCTCCCCGATGACATGGTCGAGGGGCTGGAGAACATCGTGTTCGTCGTCGAAGATCGCCCGGAGGACGGCAGCCTCGATCTTCTCGGTCTCTACGACGGTCTGGCCCTCACCGAGCGCACCCAGTACGGCATGGGCGAGCTCCCCGACCGCATCGTGGTCTACCGTGACCCGCACCTGGCACAGTGCGATTCCGAAGACGAACTCCGCGATGAGATCCACACCACACTGGTGCACGAGATCGCCCACTTCTACGGCATCGACGACGAGCAGCTGCATGAGATGGGATGGGCATGACGACACCGGCTGCGCTTCCCGAGCTCGACGAGACCACCGATCTTCGCGCCGCTCCCCTCGAGCCGTGGCAGGTCGTCGTCTGGAACGACCCGGTGAATCTCATGAGCTACGTGGTGCGCGTGTTCCGGACGTACTTCGGCTACTCGATCGACCATGCCACCGCACTCATGCTCGCCGTCCACCACGAAGGCCATGCGGTGGTCGCGACCGGCCCCAGAGAGACGATGGAGGTCCATGCCCGGGCGATGCACGACTTCGGGCTCTGGGCGACAGTCCGGAAGGCGGCATCGTGACCGCTGAGCGCATCCTTCAGGAGATGACGTTGATCGAGGCGTTCCACCTCGCGCGACTGGTGGACGACTTCGTGGAACTCGTCACCGATTCCCGGGACATCGCTGACCCCGCCGTCGATCGGCTGACTCCGACCCCGTATCCGGAGGACTCGGACGCGGCGGCGGAGTTCAGCGTCGCGACGAGAGACGAGCTTCTCGACCGTCGCCTCGCCGACGCCCGCATCGTACGGTCGGCTCTCGGCACACTGCCCCCGGACTCCGACGCGCTCACGGAGGAAACGGCTCTCACGACGCGAGAGGTGTTCGTGTCCATCGAGAGCATCGACGCCTGGCTGCGCACGCTCACTGCCATCCGTCTCGTCATCGCCACCCGACTGGGCATCACCTCCGACGAGGACCCCGGCGGAGACGATCGCCACGGCATCTACGACTGGCTGGGTTATCGCCTGGATCTGCTGATCCACGCTGCGGATGAGGCCGAAGGACTTCCGATCGACTGACCGCTACGGGACCTCGACGATGCGCGTCGCGAGCGCGCGTGGGTCGTCTCGGTCGATGTGGCGTCGCTCCTGAGCGGCCCATCGGTCCCAATGCGGGCGATAGGTGTCGCCATCACGGGCGAGCGCGCGCCTCTTCCGGGATTCTTCCGTCGATTCGACCCAGATCCGGACGTCGGCGAGGCCTGCGGTCGACGGCCGCAGGATCCCGCTGCCCTCGACGATCACGCCGAGAGCAGGGTCGACGGCGTGGCTCTCGGCCTCGGTCTCCGCTTCCCAATCCCAGCGCCGCCAGGTCCCCAGGTACCCCCGTCCGTGCGGGCGCAGAATCCACTCGAGAGCGCGTTCCGCGCCCTGATCGAGCCCGTCCCAGCCCGGGTAGATCGAGTCGAGCGCGACGAGCTGCACGTGGCCGAGCACAGGCCAGCGCCGCACGAGCCGCGCAGCGAGGGAAGACTTGCCGGCACCGCTGCCGCCGTCGATGAGGACGACCGGGTTGGCCGCAGCCAGTGATCGGATGTCCTGCGCGATCAGGGTCGCCGCATGCTCGAGTGCTGCCGCGACCGGGTCGTCACTTCTTGAGGGCACGGATGATACGTGCGAACGCTCGTCCGGCGACCCAGACGAACGGCACGGCCACAACGAGCAGAGTGACGATGTTGGGCTCGAAGCGCAGGCCCTCTTCACGCCGCACGTAGACACCGACCGGAACGGAAACGCCTCCGCCTCCACCGCCTTCGGCGCCGTCCCCACTCCCCCCGCCGAATCCCGAATAGGTGAACGCGACCGGCGTGATGCTCACCCCATCCACGTCCTGCGGCTCTCCATACGCGCTCTTCACGCCGAAGGACGCAGCTTGCTTTCCGAGTTCCAGTGCAATGTTCGGCATAAGCCCACGGTAGTCGAGGAACGCCGAGCGTGTGGGATCAATCCACGCCGTGCGCCTTGGGATGTTGGGCCGCGCCTCGCCCTTCACCGCGTCCGATGTGCCGTGCGCGGCTGATCGTCGTCGAGCCGAAACGAGCCATGGCTTCATCGACCGCGCCTTCGACCTTGCGCCAGTCCTCGTCGTCGTCCCAGAGTGCCATTCCCGCGCCACCGGCAGGTCGCAGATTCTCTGCCCGAACCCCCACGAGACGGACGGGGTCGCGTCGGTCGATCTGCTCGAAGAGCGTCTGTGCCGCCTCGCCGATCCGCTGTCCGACTGCCGTGGGCTCCGTCAGAGTATGGGATCTGTTCACGGTGCGGAAGTCGTCGAATCGGATCTTGATCGCGACGGTCGACGCCTCCCAGCCGGCGCGTCGAAGCCGGACCGCGACCCGGTCGGCCAGACGCAGCAGTTCGGCACGGAGGAACGGCCGGTCCAGGATGTCCGTGTCGAAGGTCTCCTCATGGCCGATGCTCTTCTCCACTCGCTCCGTATCGACAGCTCGAGGGTCTTCTCCGCGGGCGAGTTGTCTGAGGCGGGCCCCGAGCGCGGCTCCGACGGCACGATCGATCATCTCCGTCGGCGCGTCGCGGACGTCCTGCACCGTGCGGATACCGCGTGCTTCGAGCGCCTCCGCAGCTTTCGGTCCCACTCCCCACATCGCACGTACGGGCCGAGGCGCGAGGAAGTCGAGGGTGTCGTCGCGCGCGACGATGAGCATCCCGTCGGGCTTGGCGATCGTCGAAGCCATCTTGGCGACATGCTTGGTCGCCGCGACGCCCACGCTGCACGTGATGCCGACCTCGTCGCGCACACGTTCTCGAATCAGCTCGGCGATGCGCGCCGGGCTCCCCCACAGACGCCGCACGCCCTGCACATCGAGGAAGGCCTCGTCCACGGAAAGCGGCTCGACGAGCGGCGTGAACGACTCGAAGATCGCCATGACCTGTCGGGATACCTCTTGGTAGCGCGCGAAGTGCGGCGGGACGATGCGCGCAGACGGACACAGACGCAGCGCCTGCGACACCGGCATCGCGGCGCGCACGCCGTATCGACGGGCCTCGTACGAGGCGCTCGAGACGACGGAACGGCCATCCGGTGCACCGATGATCAGCGGCAGACCCCGGAGCGTGGCGTCATCCAGCACCTCGACGGCCGCATAGAACGCGTCCATGTCGACGTGCAGGATACGCGTGCCGGTATCTTCCGCGCCCGCGTCGGAGACGATCCGCCCTCTGCCGTCACCGTGTCCCATGCGAGGATTCTCCCCCGAGCCTCAGACATGAGGCCCGGGGGCGCGCGCTACTGCGCCGCGCGCTCGAGGATGAGCTCACGGACGCGCGCGGCATCCGCCTGGCCCTTCATCGCCTTCATGACCGCTCCGATGACCGCTCCGGCCGCCTGCACCTTGCCGTCCTTGATCTTCGCCATCACGTCAGGCTGTGCCGCCAGAGCTTCGTCGATCGCCGCGATCAGCGCGCCGTCATCAGACACCACCGCGAGCCCGCGGGCATCCACGACCTCCTGCGGAGTGCCTTCACCGGCGATCACGCCTTCGAGTACCTGGCGGGCGAGCTTGTCGGTGAGCGTACCCGCGTCGACGAGCCGCTGCAGAGCAGCGACGTTGTCCGGGCTGATCAGCGCGGTGGCGTCCTGGTCCTGGGCGTTGGCGATGCGAGTGATCTCACCGGTCCACCACTTGCGTGCGGTGGCGGGTGTCGCCCCCGCGGTGATCGTCGCCTCGACGACCTCGAGCAGGCCGCCGTTGCGGACGTCCTGGAACTCCAGATCGGTGAATCCCCATTCCGTCATCAGACGACGGCGGCGAGCCACCGGTTGCTCGGGAAGAGCCGCACGCAGCTCCTCGACCAGCTCGGCGGCCGGTTCCACGGGCAGCAGGTCAGGCTCCGGGAAGTACCGGTAATCATCGGCGTCCGACTTCGGGCGCCCCGGAGAGGTGGTCCCGGTGTCCTCGTGCCAGTGACGCGTCTCCTGGGTGATCGTGCCGCCGTCGGCGAGGATCTGCGCCTGGCGCTGGATCTCGTACCGCACGGCCCGCTCCACGGAGCGCATCGAGTTGACGTTCTTCGTCTCGGTGCGAGTGCCGAGCTCGTCGGTGCCACGTCGACGCAGCGAGACGTTCGCGTCGCAACGCAGGTTGCCCCGCTCCAGTCGCGCTTCGGAGATGCCGAGGCCACGCACGATGTCGCGGATCGCCTGCACGTAGGCCTTGGCGACCTCCGGTGCACGGTGCTCGGTGCCGTAGATGATGTTCGTCACGATCTCGACCAGCGGGACACCCGCCCGGTTGTAGTCGACCAGCGAGTACTCGGCCCCCTGGATGCGTCCGGTCGCCCCACCCATGTGAGTGAGCTTGCCGGCGTCCTCCTCCATGTGCGCGCGCTCGATCGGGATCGTGATGAGCGTGCCGTCCTCGAGCTCGACCTCGACCGACCCGTCATAGGCGATCGGCTCGTCGTACTGCGAGATCTGGTAGTTCTTGCCGAGATCCGGGTAGAAGTAGTTCTTGCGGGCGAACCGGCTCGACTCCGCGATCGAGCAGCCGAGGGCGAGACCCAGGCTGATCGAGGAACGGATCGCCGTCTCGTTCACGACCGGCAGCGAGCCGGGGAGACCGAGATCCACGGGAGCGATGAGAGTGTTCGGTTCCGCGGCGTGGTAGGCCTCGTTGGCCGGGTTGGGCGCGTCGGAGAACATCTTCGTGTTCGTGTTGAGTTCGACGTGCACCTCGAAACCGAGGACCGGCTCGAACAGCTCGAGCGCCTTGTCGAAGTCCATGAGCTTGGCGGCGGCCATCAGCGGGTCCCTCCTGCGAGCTGGGGTGCGCGGGTGAGCAACGGAGCGCCCCACGAATCGACGAGCAACGTCTCCAACGCGGCGCCGACGCGATACAGGCGCGCGTCCTCACGCGCAGGAGCGATGAACTGGATGCCGACGGGCAGCCCGTCCTCGTCGGCGAGACCGCTCGGGATCGAGATGCCGGGGACGCCGGCGAGGTTGACCGGAATCGTGGTGATGTCGTTGAGGTACATCTGCAGCGGATCGTCGACCTTCTCGCCGATCTTGAACGCCGTGGTCGGAGCCGAGGGCGTCGCGATCACGTCCACCTCCGCAAAGGCGTTCGCGAAGTCCTGCTGGATGAGCGTGCGGACCTTCTGCGCACTCCCGTAGTAGGCGTCGTAGTATCCGGCGGAGAGCGCGTACGTGCCGAGGATGATGCGGCGCTTCACCTCGTCGCCGAAACCGGCATCGCGCGTCGCGGACATCACATCCTCGACCGTGGGCGTGCCGTCGGGAGTCACGCGCAGGCCGAAGCGCACGGAGTCGAACTTCGCCAGGTTGCTCGATGCCTCCGCCGGCAGGATGAGGTAATAGGCGGCCACGCCGTACTCGAAGTGCGGAGCACCGATCTCGACGATCTCCGCTCCCTGCGCCTCCATCATCGCGAGTGCGCTGCGGAACGACGCTGCCACACCGGGCTGGAATCCACTGTCGGGCAGTTCACGGATGACGCCGACCTTGAGTCCCTTGAGGACGTCCCCTCGCGCGCCTTCGCGCGCCGCCTCGGCGAACGACGGCCATTCGTCACGCAGGGAGGTGGAATCCTTCGGGTCGTGCCCGGCGATCACATCGTGCAGCAGCCCCGAGTCGAGGACCGTTCTCGAGACCGGACCGACCTGGTCGAGGCTGGATGCGAGAGCGATCGCGCCGTACCGGCTCACGCCGCCGTAGGTCGGCTTGACGCCCACGGTGCCCGTGACGTGCGCGGGCTGCCGGATCGAGCCACCGGTGTCCGAGCCCAGGGCCAGCGGAGCTTCGAAAGCCGCCACCGCCGCGGCCGAGCCACCGCCCGAGCCGCCCGGGATGCGGTCGAGGTCCCACGGATTGCGAGTGGGGCCGTATGCCGAGTGCTCGGTGGACGATCCCATCGCGAACTCGTCCATGTTGGTCTTGCCCAGCGGCACCAGTCCCGCCGCCCGCGAACGGGCGACGACGGTCGCGTCGTACGGCGAGCGGTATCCCTCGAGGATGCGCGAACCACTGGTGGTGGGCTGATCGGTCGTGACGAGGACATCCTTGATGGCCAGCGGCACACCGGCCAGCGGGCCGAGTGTCTCACCCGCGGCACGACGGGCATCGATCGCCGCCGCGGCCTCGAGGGCACCCTCGTTGACATGCAGGAACGCGTGGACGTCGCCGTCGACCGCGGTGATGCGATCGAGATGGGCCTGCGTCGCTTCGACGCTCGACACCTCGCCCGCGACCAGCTTCGCGGCGAGATCGGCCGCGTTCAGTCCGATGATGTCGCTCACTGCTCTTCTCCCAGGATCGCGGTGACGCGGAAACGGCCGTCGGCGGCGTCGGGCGCATTCTGCAGTACCTGCTCGTGCGTGAGCGTCTGTCCGACGACGTCGGGACGGAACACGTTGCTCAGCGGGATCGGGTGGCTCGTCGCGACGATGTCAGCGGTGGCGACCTCCGACACCTTGGCGATGTTGTCGACGATGGCGTCGAGCTGGCCCGTGAGCCGCGTCACCTCGTCGTCGTTCAGCTGGATGCGCGCGAGCACGCCGAGATGGCGTACAAGATCAGGGGTGATTTCAGACACCCCTTCAGTCTAGTTGGCGCGTTCCCCGGTCCTCCGTCCCGACGAGCGACTCGACATATGCTGGGCGGGTGAGCACGTTCCAGCCCCCTCGCCCGTGGATCGCCAGCTACGCCGCAGGCGTCCCGGAAGACCTGCCTCCCGTCGACGGATCTCTCGTGGACATCGTCACCGCGTCGGCCCGCGACTACCCGGACGCACCCGCCCTCCAGTTCTTCGGGCGGGAGACGACATATGCGCAGCTGCAGACCGCGATCGACCGCGCCGCGACGGGACTGCGCGACCTGGGCGTCCGCGCCGGCGACCCGGTCGCGATCGTGCTGCCCAACTGCCCGCAGCACATCATCGCGTTCTACGCCGTCCTCCGTCTCGGTGCTGTGGTCGTCGAACATAACCCCCTCTACACGCCGCGAGAGTTGCGCAAGCAGTTCGAGGACCACGGTGCGAAGCACGCGATCGTGTGGAACAAGGTCGTCTCCACCGTGCAGGAGTTCCCCGCGGATCTTGCCGTGACAAACCTCATCGCCGTCGATGTGACGAGGGCCATGCCATTCCTCACCCGCGTCGCTCTGCGACTTCCCGTGGCGAAGGCGCGCGAATCCCGTGCAGCGTTGACCGAGAAGGTCCGCGGGGCGGTCGCCTGGGAGACGTTGCTCGCGGCGGCTCCGATCCCGGAATCGCATCCGAGACCGGGAACTGACGACCTCGCGATCATCCAGTACACGTCCGGAACCACCGGAACGCCGAAGGGCGCAGCCCTCACCCATCGCAACCTGCTCGCGAACGCCGCCCAGGCGCAAGCCTGGGTACCGTCGATCGAACGCGGGAACGGCTGCGTCGTCTACGCCGTGCTGCCGATGTTCCACGCCTACGGCCTCACCCTGTGTCTCACGTTCGCGATGTCGATGGGTGCACGACTCGTTCTCTTCCCGAAGTTCGATCCCGACCTCGTCCTCGACGTCGTCAAGAAGCACCCCGCGACCTTCCTGCCGCTCGTGCCGCCGATCGCCGACCGTCTTCTCGCTGCGGCAAAGGCGAAGGACGTGTCGCTCGACGGCATAGAGGTCGCGATCTCCGGCGCGATGGCACTGCCGCATGAGCTGGTGGTCCCCTTCGAAGAGGCGACCAACGGCTACCTCGTCGAGGGCTACGGGCTCAGCGAGTGCTCGCCCGTCCTCATGGCGAACCCGGTCGCCGACAACCGTGTGCCCGGCACCGTCGGGCTCCCCCTCCCGGGGACGGAGTGTCGCGTCGTCGACCCGGAGAACCCCCGCCACGACGTCGAGGCCGGGGCGGCCGGCGAACTCGTCGTGCGCGGGCCGCAGGTCTTCTCGGGCTACTACGGCAAGCCCGAGGAGACCGAAGCCGTCTTCGTCGACGGCTGGTACCGCACGGGCGACATCGTCACGATCGACGACGCCGGCTTCGTACGGATCGTCGATCGGATCAAGGAACTCATCATCACGGGTGGCTTCAACGTCGCTCCCACCGAGGTCGAGAACGTCCTGCGCCAGCACCCGAAGGTCGCCGATGCAGCGGTCGTCGGTCTGCCCAGCGAGCATTCGGGCGAAGAGGTCGTCGCTGCGATCGTCGTGGACACCGGAACCGATATCGATGTCGAAGAGATCCGTGACTTCGCGCGCAGCATCTTGACTCCGTACAAGGTGCCCCGTCGCGTCTTCGTGGTCGACGAACTGCCCAAGTCCCTGATCGGAAAGGTGCTCCGACGCCAGGTGAAGGAGCGGCTGATCTCACTGACCACCGGCGTCTGAGGCCGCCCTCACAGGCGCCGAGCATCGCGGCGCGCTACCCTTGGGAAGTGACCCCTGAAGATGCAGTGCTGACCGACGCCCCCGAGGACTCCCCCGCGACCCCCGGATTCGAGGAGCTCGGCATCACCGGGCCCGTCCTCAAAGCCATCAAGGATCTCGGCTATGAGACCCCGTCGCCCATCCAGGCGGCCACCATTCCCACGCTCCTGGCCGGACGCGATGTCGTCGGGATGGCGCAGACCGGAACCGGAAAGACCGCGGCCTTCGCGCTTCCCGTCCTCGAGCGCCTCGACGTCTCGCAGAAGACCCCGCAAGCACTCGTGCTCGCGCCCACCCGCGAACTCGCGCTCCAGGTCTGCGAGGCCTTCGAGTCCTACGCCTCCAAGATGAAGGGCGTCCACGTCCTCCCCGTCTACGGCGGACAGGGCTACGGTGTTCAGCTGTCGGCGCTGCGTCGCGGCGTCCACGTCATCGTCGGCACGCCCGGCCGCATCATGGACCACCTCGCGAAGGGCACTCTCGACCTGTCCCAGCTCCAGTACCTCGTGCTCGACGAAGCCGACGAGATGCTGAAGATGGGCTTCGCCGAAGACGTGGAGCAGATCCTCGCGCAGACTCCCGAAGAGAAGCAGGTCGCCCTGTTCTCGGCGACGATGCCCCCGCAGATCCGCCGCCTCGCGCAGAAGTATCTGCGTGAGCCGGAAGAGATCAGCATCAAGTCCAAGACCGCCACCGGCACCAACATCACCCAGCGTTACCTCGTGGTGTCTTACGCGCAGAAGGTCGACGCTCTCACCCGGATCCTCGAAGTCGAGAACTTCGACGGGATGATCGTCTTCGTCCGCACCAAGAACGAGACCGAGACGCTCGCCGAGAAACTCCGCGCCCGCGGCTACTCCGCGGCAGCGATCAACGGCGATGTCCCCCAGGTGCAGCGTGAGCGCAGCGTGAACCAGCTCAAGGACGGCAAGCTCGACATCCTCGTCGCCACCGACGTGGCTGCGCGCGGGCTCGACGTCGAGCGCATCAGCCACGTCGTGAACTTCGACATCCCCACCGACACCGAGTCGTACGTGCACCGCATCGGTCGCACGGGTCGGGCGGGACGCTCGGGCGACGCCATCAGCTTCATCACACCGCGTGAGCGCTACCTGCTCAAGCACATCGAGAAGGCGACCCGTCAGCAGCCGACCCAGATGCAGCTGCCGAGCACGGAGGACGTGAACACCACGCGTCTGAACCGCTTCGACGACGCGATCACCACCGCGCTCTCGGAGACGGGACGGATCGAGGCGTTCCGCGACATCGTCGCCCACTACGTCCGCCACCACGATGTGCCGGAGGGAGACGTGGCCGCCGCCCTGGCCGTCGTCGCTCAGGGCGACAAGCCACTGCTCCTGGACCCCGCGAACGATCCTCTCTCGAAGGCGGTCGAGGCCGACAACCGTCCGCCTCGGGAGCGCAGCGCCCGCGACTCGCGTGAGCCGCGCACCGAACGCCGTAGCCGCGGCGACTATGCGGCGTACCGCATCGAGGTCGGACGCCGTCACCGTGTCGAACCCCGCCAGATCGTCGGCGCCCTCGCGAACGAAGGCGGGCTGGGTCGAGATGATTTCGGAGCCATCAACATCCGCCCCGATTTCTCGATCGTCGAGCTGCCTTCCAATCTCGACCCCGCCGTCCTGGAGAAGCTCCGCGACACGCGTATCTCCGGTCGCCTGATCGAGATCAAGCCCGATCGTGGCCCCGGGGGCGCTCGGCGCACTGCTCCGCGCGACGGTGGCAAGTTCGAACGACGCGACCGCGACGATCGTCCGGCACGCGACAACCGCGACGAGAAGCCGTACCGCAAACCCCGTCACAAGAGCTGACGCGTCGTCGCGCGCGGTGCGGGCTACCCCGTTCCGCGCGCGAGCTGCGCCGCCACGTCGATCAACCGTTCCGGATGCTCGAGCAGTGCACGCTGTTCGGGGTGCGCGATGAGATGGGCGATCAGGCGGTGCGCCCCCGCGACGCTCGGAGCCCAGTATCCGCCGACATGATGACGACTCAACGGCACGGTGGTGTTCTCACCATCGACCGTGAGGGTCGCGGTACCGTCTTCGGGTTCGACTCCGGGGTCGCTCAGCATCGCCGCGGTCACGGCACCGAGCACCAGCGTGCCGACCAGACCCGGCAGACGAAACCTGGTGGTCGGCACGTCGAGGACGACCCGTTCGACGCCCGCCCACGGCAGGATGCTTCGGCTCTCGACACCCGCCCGGATCATCACCGCCTCCGGCGTCAGCCGAAGATGATGGCGGCCGGGGTCGCCGACGGCCAGCGCATCCGGGACGACGATCAGCGGACCGTACCGCTTCACGAACCCTCGCTTGCGGGAGGAAGCGCCCCGGGCCCTTCCGTCACCAGCACGTGGAACTGGGCTGCGTCGAGAATCCGGAGTCCGAGCTCTTCGGCCTTCGCCAGCTTCGACCCGGCACCCGGACCGGCAGCGACGAAGTCCGTCTTCTTCGAGACGCTGGATGCCGCCTTGCCCCCCGCCTTGATGATGGCCTCCTGAGCGCCCTCCCGGGTGTATCCGTCGAGCGAGCCGGTGGCGACGATGGTCAGGCCTTCGAGGACGCCGCCGGCGGGAACCGCACCACCCGGACCGGGGTGACCGGGCGTCGACCACTGCACACCGGCGTCCGCCCACTGCTGCACGATCTCCTGGTGCCAGTCGATCTCGAACCAGTCGAGGACCGAATCCGCGATGATCCCCCCGACCCCCTCCACGGCGGCGAGTTCGTCCCGCGTCGCAGCGCGGATCGCGTCGAGAGAACCGAACCACTGGGCGAGTGCGCGCGCCGCGACCGGCCCGACGTGGCGGATGTTCAGCGACACGAGCAGACGCCACAAGTCCTTCGTCTTCGCCTTCTCGAGCTCAGCGAGGAGTGTCAACGCCTGCGAGGAGGGCTGCGGCCCCTCGAGACCGGACTTCCTCTCGGTCGGGGTCGGATTCCTGCGGAAGGGCGCACGCGTCTTGACGACCCCGTCGTCATCCTCCTTCGGAAGCCCGGTCTCGGCATCGCGCACGAAGAGTTCGATCGGCACGAGTTGTTCGAGGGTGAGGGCGAACAGGCCCGCCTCCGTCTCGAGAGGCGGGATCGCCGGCGAGGTCGGCTGCGTCAACGCGGCTGCGGTGACCTCACCGAGTGCTTCGACATCGAGTGCCCCGCGTGAGCCGATGTGCTCGACGCGACCGCGGACCTGTGCGGGGCAGGAACGGGCGTTCGGGCACCTCAGGTCGATGTCGCCCTCCTTCATCGCCCGAAGAGGTGTGCCGCACTCGGGGCATTCGACGGGCATCACGAACTCGCGCTCCGTGCCGTCTCGTCTCTCGACCACGGGTCCGAGAACCTCGGGGATGACATCACCGGCTTTGCGCAGCACGACGGTGTCACCGATCAGCACGCCCTTGGCCTTGACCACGTCCTTGTTGTGCAGCGTGGCCTGACGCACCACGGAACCGGCGACGTGCGCCGGCGCCATGACGGCGAAGGGAGTCGCACGACCCGTACGACCGACCGAGACCACGATGTCGAGCAGCGTGGTCTGCACCTCTTCCGGCGGGTACTTGTAGGCGATCGCCCACCTCGGCGCACGACTCGTGGCTCCGAGTTCAGCGTGCAGCTCGAGCTCGTCGGCCTTGACCACGATGCCGTCGAGCTCATGCTCGATGTCATGCCGATGCTCGCCGAAGTACTCGACGAACGCGACGACGTCGTCGATCGTGCGGCAGACCTTCGTGTGCGGGCTCGTCGGCAGGCCCCATCCGGCGAGCAACTCGTACACCTCGCTCTGCGCTGCGACGGGAGGATTCGTCCACGCGCCGACACCGTGCACGTAGAGCGACAGGGACTCGATGCGCAGAAGTCCCGCTTCGAGCTCGAGCCCGTTCTTCTTGTCGATCTGCTGACGGAGCCCTCCACTGGCCGCGTTCCGTGGATTCGCGAAGGACGGGAAGCGTCGCGCGGCGGCGGTGCGCGCCTTCTCTTCGTCGAAGGGCTTCTTGACCCCGCTCCGCGCTTCCCACTTCGCGAGAGCATCGGCGTAGGCGCGATCGCGGTAGCTCGCCTGCGCGGCATTGAGACGTTCGAAGGCCGCGACCGGGATGAACACCTCACCGCGCACCTCGACGATCTCGGGGTGTCCCTCGCCGCTCAGACGATACGGGATCTCCGGAAGGCGCAGGGCGTTCTCGGTGACGACCTCCCCCACTCGTCCATCACCACGCGTCGCGGCGGAGGTCAGGACCCCGTTCTCGTACCGGAGGTTGATCGCGAGGCCATCGATCTTCAGTTCTGTGAGCCATGCGACGTGACGGCCGGCCGCGGCTTCGGTCTTCGCCGCCCAGTCCCTCAGCTCGTCGACGGAGAACACGTTGTCGAGGCTGAGCATGCGCTCGGCGTGCTCGATGGTCGCGAGCCCTGTGGCCTCGGCGGCGCCGACCATCTGCGTGGGCGAGTCCTGCCCCTGAAGCTCGGGATGGAGCCTCTCGAGTTCTTCGAGCCGGTGCATCCACCCGTCATACGTGAAATCGTCGACGAGCGAGGTGTCTCGGCCGTAGTAGGCCTCTTTCGCATCGAGGATGCGGGTGGTCAGCTCCTCGGCTTCGGTTCGGGCGTCTTCCAGCGAGATGTTCTCCGGCACCTCGACAGTCTATGAGTGGGCACCGACACCGGAAACGTCTACGCGCCGACCGGAACGGCCGAGACCGTGGTGTCGATCGTGAACTGTCCGAGAACGCGGGTGCCGACATAGAGCACCGCCGTCTGCCCCGGCGCCACCCCGTCGAGCGGGATCTCCGGGACGACGCGGACGCCGGTGTCCGAAACCGTGGCCCGCGCAGGGACCGGTTCCGCGTGAGCGCGGATCTGGACGTGGCATTCGAACGCGGATTCGGTGGGTGCGGCGCCCGCCCAGCTGAAGCGCTCCCCCGCGATCTCCGCGATCGCCAACGCTTCCTTCGGACCGACGACGACCGTGTTCGACACCGGCCGGACCTCGAGGACGAACCGAGGCTTGCCGTCCGGGGCGGGGATGCCGAGCTTGAGTCCGCGACGCTGTCCTACCGTGAATGCGTGGGCGCCCTCGTGCGATCCGACGACCTCACCACTGCGATCGACGATCTCGCCCGTGGCGGTGCCGACCTTCTCCGCCAGCCAGCCGCGGGTGTCGCCGTCGGGGATGAAGCAGATGTCATGGCTGTCGGGCTTCTGCGCGACGCTCAGCCCACGCGACTCCGCCTCCGCGCGCACGATCGCCTTCGACGGCGTCGTGCCGAGCGGGAAGTATGTGTGAGCGAGTTGCTCGGCAGTCAAGACGCCCAGCACATACGACTGATCCTTGGCGTTGTCCGAGGCGCGGTGCAGCTCCAGCCCCTGCTCGCCGTCGATGAGTGTGGCGTAGTGGCCCGTGCACACGGCGTCGAACCCGAGCTCGATGGCTCTTTCCAGAAGCGCGGCGAACTTGATCTTCTCGTTGCAACGCATGCAGGGGTTGGGCGTGCGGCCCGCCTGATACTCCGCGATGAAGTCCTCGATCACGTCGTCGCGGAAGCGCTCCGAGAAGTCCCAGACGTAGAAGGGGATGCCGAGCACGTCGGCAGCCCGGCGTGCATCGAGAGCGTCTTCGATCGTGCAGCATCCACGGCTACCGGTTCGCAGCGTGCCCCCGGCGCGGGAGAGAGCCAGATGCACACCGACGACGTCGTGTCCCGCCTCCACAGCCCTGGCGGCTGCAACGGCGGAATCGACTCCACCGCTCATCGCCGCAAGTATCCGCATGAGAACAGTCTACGAGCGTGTGCCTGTGCCGGCGCCGGATGCGCGGGCGTAGGCATCGGCGATGACGGCGAGTACCGCATCGACATCCGTGGCCGTCGACGTGCGCCCCAGGGAGAACCGCAGCACACTGCGCGCCTCCCGCTCGCTCCGCCCCATCGCCATCACGACGTGTGAGGGCTCGGCCACCCCTGCCTGACACGCGGATCCTGTGGATGCGGCGACCCCGGCCACGTCGAGAAGGAACAGCAGGCTCTCCCCCACGGCACCGGGGAAGAGCACGTGCGCGTTGCCGGGCAGACGCTCGATCGGGTCACCGAGGAGCACGGCGGAGGGCACGGCGGAGCGGATTCCCGTGATGAGGCGTTCGCGGAGACCGGCCAATCGTGCGGCCTCCTGTTCGCGCTCGGTCTCGGCGAGTTCGACCGCGGTGGCGAACGCCGCAGCTCCGGGGACGTCTTGCGTCCCGGCCCGGAGCCCGCGTTGCTGGGCACCACCGCGCAACAGCGCCGTGATCCGTGCGGTGCGGGCAGCGACGAGGACTCCGACTCCCACGGGCGCGCCGATCTTGTGGCCGGCCAGGCTCATCGCCACGAGTCCGACACCGTCGGCGGCATCGCCACGCATCGAGCGGAAAGACACCGGAACATGGCCGAGCGCGGCCACGGCGTCGAGGTGGAGCGGCACGCGCGCGATCGCCGCATGGTGGGCGAGCATCGCGGCCGGGTTGATCGTGCCCGCTTCGTTGTTCGCGACGAGGGCCGTCGCGAGGGCGGCACCGGGAAGGCGTGCGGCGAATTCCTCGGGGTCTATGCGCGCGTGGGCGGTGACCGGCACCCGACGCAACTCGGCGCCGTCGTCGAGGAGAGCGGAGACGGTGTCCATCGTGGCGTGGTGCTCCGCCTCCGGCATCACGACCGCCGCTGTCCCGGTCGCGCGGGATCGCCACATCCCCTGCAGTGCCAGATTGATCGATTCGGTACCACCCGAAGTGAACACGATCTCGATGGGATCGGCGCCCAACACCGCGGCGACACGCTCGCGCGACTCCTCGAGCAGACGCCGGGCGTCCTGTCCTGCCCCATGTGTCGACGACGCGTTGCCCACGGTCTCGGAGGCATCGAGCCACGCGGCGCGCGCCTCCGGGCGCAGAGGCGTGGTCGCCGCATGATCGAGATAGTGCCGCATCCCTCGATTCTCTCGCGAATCGGCCTCAGTCGGGGCGTGTGGGCGTGGAACCCGGTACGCCCGGAGATGAGACGGCGACACATCGCCTCTAGTGTGTACTCATGCCCGTGTCCCCTGCCCTCGCCGTGCCCTCCGGCTCCACTCTCGACCACCTCGGTGTCCGTCTCCATGACGGCGTCGGCACGCTGCGCGTCTGGTCGCAGAACGCCTCCTCCGTCGAGCTCGTGGTGTTCGACGCCACCGACCTCGACTGGGCGACGGATGAGCTGGAACTCGAGCGCCGCCCCGGAGGTGTCTGGGAGATCACGACGGAGCTGTTGCAGCCCGGCGTGCGGTACGCCATCCGGGTCGGAGGGCCGCACGGGCCCGGGAACACCTTCAACCCGGAGACCCTCCTCCTCGACCCCTACGCCCGCGGCCTCGCTCAGGGCGACGGCTACGAGGAGTGGCGCTCGGTCGTGATCGTCGACGGCTTCGACTGGGGCGACTCGCAGAAGCCCCGGGTGCCCCTGGATCGCACGGTCATCTACGAGGGCCACCTCAAAGGGCTCACCAAGCGTCACCCCGACGTTCCTCCTGCTCTGCACGGCACCTACGCCGGTCTCGCGCACCCCGCGATGATCGAGTACTTCCACTCGCTCGGGATCACGTCGATCGAGCTGCTGCCCGTGCATGCCTTCGTGCCGGAGCCCCGCCTGCTCGAGCGCGGCCTCACCAATTACTGGGGCTACAACACCCTGAACTTCTTCACCCCGCACACGGCCTACGCCACCGAGGAGGCCCGTAAGGAAGGCCCCGAGGCCGTGCTCGCCGAGTTCAAGGGCATGGTCAGGCTGCTGCATGAAGCCGGTCTCGAGGTGATCCTCGACGTCGTGTACAACCACACGTCGGAAGAAGGCATCGGCGGCCCCCGCTCGAGCCTGCGCGGCATCGACAACGCCTCCTACTACCGACAGGACGAATCCGGGGTCTACATCGACACCACAGGGTGCGGGAATACTCTGAACACGGCCACCGACGCCGGTGCGAGGCTCGTTCTCGATTCCCTCCGCTACTGGGCGCAAGAGATGCAGATCGACGGCTTCCGCTTCGACCTCGCGACCGCGATCGCGCGGGACGGCACGCACACCTACACGCCCGATCATCCGCTCCTCGCAGCCATCGCGAACGACCCGATCCTGGCGGACACCAAGCTCATCGCCGAGCCGTGGGACGTCGGACTCGGCGGCTGGCAGACGGGCAACTTCCCGACCGGCTGGCAGGAATGGAACGACCGCTACCGTGACCGCGTGCGCAACTTCTGGCTGAGCGACATCGACTACGCGCGTCGCGCCTCAGCACCGGTGGGGATCGGCGGGTTCGCGACGCGGCTCGCCGGCTCGTCGAACACGTTCAGCGAGGAGCGCGGTCCCCTCGCCAGCGTGAACTTCATCACCGCGCACGACGGTTTCACCCTGCACGACCTCGTCTCCTATGACCTGAAGCACAACGAGGCCAACGGGGAGCACAACCGCGACGGCGCCGACATGAACCGCGCGTTCAACCACGGGATCGAAGGCCCGACGGACGACCCGACGATCCTTGCCGCGCGGCGCAAGGCCATGCGCAACCTCCTGGGGACGCTCCTGCTGTCCGCGGGCGTGCCGATGCTCACGGCCGGCGACGAGGTCGGACGCACACAGCGCGGCAACAACAACGCCTACGCGCAGGACTCCGCCCTCACGTGGCTCGGGTGGGAGTTCGAACCGTGGCAGGAGGATCTGCGCGCGCATGTCTCCCGCCTGACCCGGCTGCGGCGGGAGAACCCCGCGCTCCGTCCCAGTCGCTATGCCCGACTGGGTGAACACATCCCGAACGCCTCCGTCATGGACTGGTACGACCAGAACGGCGAGACGATGGAGCAGAGCCAATGGGCGGATCCCGGCAACCGCACCCTGCAGTACGTCGCGGCATCCACCCCTGACGCCGAGGCGTACAACCGCATCCTGCTCATCGTGCACGGAACCGAGTCACCGATCGACGTGCGTCTCCCGGAAGAGATCGAGGATGCGACGCGCTTCGTCTCGTTGTGGTCGAGTGCGCAGGAGCGTCCCTCCGACGACGAGGAGGTCTTCGCCCCCGGAGACGTCCTGCCCGTATCGGGCACGTCGATGAGGTTGTTCCGGGTCGAATGACACCCGGCTCCGACGCACCCCACGGCGCGCTACCCGCGATCACGTCTGCGCGGTAGATTCGGGATGTGGCTGCACGTGCTGGTACTCGGTCCTCGGCTCTCCGGAGCCCCGCTCAGATCCCGGCGCGCGCGCCCGGGCACGTAGACCTCCCCGGTGCGTTGCGTACGACCCGGCTCCCGCTGCTCGACCCCTCGCCCGTCGTCCCCGGTGGTTTTCCCGCCAAGGCCTTCGTCGGCGAAGTCGTCCCCTTCCACGTGGTGTCCTTCCGCGAGGGCCACGACATCATCGGTGTGCATCTCCGCCTCACGTCGCCCTCCGGAGAAGAGACGCTCCACAGACTCTCCCCTCGTCACGACGGCACCGACACCTGGTCAGCAGACGTCGCGCTCGACGAGCAGGGCACCTGGCACTACCGCTTCGAGGCGTTCGCCGATGACTTCGCGACCTGGGCCCACGCGGCGGCGTTGAAGGTCGCCGCGGGCGTCGACATCCCCGTGATGGCGGCCCTGGGGGCCGAACTGCTCGAGCGCGCCGCCGCGGAGAAGGACCGCCCGGCCGCGCAGCGACGACGGCTGCTCACAGACGCCGAGTCACTGCGGAGCGGCGACGGCGCGGTGACCGCGGCCCTCGCCGCGGACCCCCAGCTGACGGAGATCTTCCGCGCCCGGCCTGTCACGGCGATCCGCTCCGCCACCCCCGAGCAGAGTCTCGTCGTCGATCGGCTGGCCGCAGGAGTCGGTGCCTGGTACGAGTTCTTCCCGCGCTCCGAAGGCGCCAAGCGGTTGAAGGACGGGACGGTGCGGAGCGGGACGTTCCGCACAGCGACGAAGCGCCTCCCGGAAGTCGCGGCGATGGGCTTCGACGTGGTCTACCTCGTACCGATCCACCCGATCGGCATCACGAACCGGAAGGGACGCAACAACACCCTCACGGCGGAGCAGGGCGACCCGGGATCGCCGTATGCCATCGGTGCGGAAGAGGGCGGCCACGACGCGATCCACCCCGACCTCGGCACTCTCGCGGACTTCCGGGCCTTCGTCCGCGCCGCGCGGAAGGAGGGCCTCGAGATCGCGCTCGATCTCGCACTGCAGGCCTCCCCCGATCACCCGTGGGTCAGAGAACACCCGGAGTGGTTCACCACGCTGCCCGACGGCAGCATCGCGTACGCGGAGAACCCGCCGAAGAAGTACCAGGACATCTACCCGCTCAACTTCGACAACGACCCTGCGGGGATCTCGGCGGAGATGCTCCGGGTGGTTCAGCACTGGGTCGCGCAGGGGGTGAAGATCTTCCGGGTCGACAACCCACACACCAAGCCTCTGCAGTTCTGGGAGTGGCTGATCGCGGAAGTCAACGCGGTCGACCCTGACGTGATCTTCCTCGCGGAGGCGTTCACCCGTCCCGCGGTGATGCGCGCCCTCGCCGCTGTGGGGTTCCAGCAGAGCTACAGCTACTTCACCTGGCGGAACACGAAAGCGGAGCTCGAGGAGTTCCTCACCTCCGTCTCGCACGAGACCGCCGACTACATGCGCCCGAACCTGTTCGTGAACACCCACGACATCCTGACCGAGTATCTGCAGTTCGGCGGTCGGGCGGCCTACCGGGTCCGTGCCTGCATCGCGGCCACGGCAGGACCGGTCTACGGCGTGTACGCCGGCTACGAGCTCTTCGAGAACGTCGCCCGCCCGGGTTCCGAGGAGAACATCGACAACGAGAAGTACGAGTACAAGTTCCGCGACTGGAACGGGGCCGAGGCTCGCGGGGAGTCGCTCGCGCCGTTGCTGCGCAGGCTCAACGAGATCCGCGCCGCCCACCCGGCGCTGCGTCAGCTCCGCAACTTCTCGACCCACTGGAGCGATGACGACGCCGTCCTCGTCTACAGCAAGCACCTCGCGGCGCCGTTCACCGGGAGCGGGCACGCGGACACGATCATCGTGGTCGCCAACGTCGACCCGCATTCGGTGCGGGAGACCACCGTCCACCTCGACACCACCCGGTGGGGTGTTCCCCTCGGCCACCCGTTCGAGGTCGAGGACCTCCTCACCGGCGCGATCTGGACCTGGAGCGACCACAACTACGTACGACTCGACGCCTTCGCCGAGCCGGTCCACATCCTGAAGGTGAGGGAGCGATCATGAGCTACGCGGAAGACGTCGCCGCATCCACCGAATGGGAGGCGGTCTCCTCGGCCACCCACCATGATCCGCATTCCGTGCTCGGTGCACATGCCCACCAGGACGCCGCCGACCGGACGGTGACCGTCATCCGCGTCCGACGCCCTCTCGCGTCGGAGGTCGCCGCCGTCTTCGATGATGGAACCAGACTCCAACTCTCCCACGCCGCGCACGGCATCTGGGAGGGGCAGCACGTCGGTCCCCCTCTCCCCTACCGGGTCGCGACGCGCTACGCCGATCACGCGGAAACCGTCGTGGGCGATCCTTATCGGCACCGTCCCACCCTCGGCGACCTCGACCTGCATCTGATCGCCGAGGGGCGTCACGAACGCCTCTGGGAGGCGCTGGGGGCGCACCCCCGGACCTCGGAGGGCGAGCCGGGCGTCTCCTTCGCCGTCTGGGCGCCCAACGCCACCGCGGTGCGCGTGGTGGGTGACCACAACGACTGGAACGGCGAAGCCCACGCGATGCGTTCGATGGGGGTGAGTGGAGTCTGGGAGCTCTTCATCCCGGACCTGTCGGTCGGCACCCGGTACAAGTACCAGATCCGTACGCGTGACGGGGCATGGATCCTCAAGGCCGACCCCATGGCGCTCGCCGCCGAGGTTCCTCCGGACACCGCCTCCGTGGTGACCTCCTCGTCCTATGCCTGGTCCGACGGTGCGTGGATGACCCGGCGTGCGGCAACGCATGCCGTCGCGCAGCCACTTTCGATCTACGAGCTCCACGTCGGGTCCTGGCGTTCCGGGCTCGGGTATCGCGAGCTCGCGGGTCCGCTGATCGACCATGTGACGGCGGCAGGGTTCACCCATGTCGAATTCATGCCTCTGGCCGAGCATCCGTTCGGCGGCTCGTGGGGCTACCAGGTGAGCGGGTACTACGCGCCGACGAGCCGTTTCGGCAGCCCTGACGATCTGCGCTACCTGATCGATCGTCTGCATCAGGCCGGTATCGGCGTCATCATGGACTGGGTGCCGGGGCACTTCCCGAAGGACGCCTTCGCCCTCGCCCGCTTCGACGGTCAGCCGCTGTACGAGCACCCCGATCCGCGCCGCGGCGAACACCAGGACTGGGGAACGCTCATCTTCGACTACGGCCGGCCCGAGGTCCGAGGATTCCTGGTCGCCAACGCGCTCTACTGGCTCAGGGAGTTCCACGTCGACGGGCTGCGGGTCGACGCGGTCGCTTCGATGCTCTATCTCGACTACTCCCGCGAGGCCGGCCAATGGGAGCCCAACATCCACGGCGGACGCGAGAACCTCGAAGCGATCCGGTTCTTGCAGGAGGTCAACGCCACCGCCTACCGCCTGCATCCGGGGATCATGATGATCGCCGAGGAATCCACCAGCTTCCCGGGCGTCACCGCCCCCACCGATCACGCGGGGCTCGGGTTCGGCTTCAAGTGGAATATGGGGTGGATGAACGACTCGCTCCAGTACATCTCACGTGATCCCATGTACCGCTCGCATCATGAGGGCGAGATGACGTTCTCGTTCGTCTACGCCTTCGGCGAGAACTACCTGCTGCCGATCAGCCACGACGAGGTCGTGCACGGCAAGGGGAGCCTGCTCACGAAGATGCCGGGCGATCACTGGCACAAGCTCGCCAACACCCGCGCGTACCTCGCATACATGTGGGGGCACCCGGGCAAGAAGCTCCTGTTCATGGGACAGGAGTTCGGTCAGCTCGCCGAGTGGTCGGAGAGTCGCGAACTCGATTGGTGGCTTCTCGACCAGCCCTCGCATCTGCAGTTGCAGGATTTCGTGGGCGCGATGAACCGGACCTATCGCGCACAGGCACCGCTCTGGGCGCGGGACAACGACGGGTCCTCCTTCCATCGACTCGGTGCGCCGAACTGGGATCCCTCCGTGATCGCGTTCGAGCGGCGCGACGACCACGGAGGACGCTTGGTCGTCGTCAGCAACTTCGCGGGCGTCGAGCACGCCGGTTATCGCCTCGAGCTCCCCCGGGAAGGGGTGTGGCAGGAGGTGCTCAATACAGACGCCGCCGAGTACGGCGGCCGAGGCTCGGGAAACCTCGGTATGGTCTTCGCGAGCGCGGATGAGGGCGCCGCTCCCACCGCGGTGGTGACACTCCCCGCGCTCTCGACGCTCTGGCTGCGCCATCAGCCCGAGCCGCACGTGCCCACCGTGAGTCACGGGTGACAGTGCACCCGACCGGTTCCCGTCTTCCCTAGAAGAGCAGCGAAGAGAGCCGGTTGCGGGCGGAGACGACGCGCGGGTCGGCTGCCCCGATGAGTCCGAACAACTCGACCAGGCGCTCCCTGACAGGAGTGCGCTCATCGGAGGGCAGCTGCGCGAAGAGGTCGAGCAGTCGACCGAACGCATCGTCGACGTGACCTCCCGAAAGGTCGAGATCCGCGACATCGAACTGCGCCTGGACATCGAGCGGACGCTCGGCGGCGGCCGCACGGGCCACCTGCAGATCGAGCCCTTGCACGCGATCGAGAAGGCGCACCTGTCCCAGTCCGGCGAGGGCTTCCTCGTCGCGCGGGTTCTCGGCCAGTGCCTTCTCGTACGCGCGGATCGCGGCGGCGTAGTCTCCGACCTCGATCGCGGCGAAGGCCTCGGCGTGCAGCGGCGGAAGCTCGGGCTCCTCCGGTGCGCTCGGTGCGTCAGCCGCCGCCGTCTCCTCGACCGCGAGAGTGCCGGTGACACCGTTCTGTGCGGCGACCTGCAACAGCTGAGTAAAGACCTCTCGCACCTGCTGCTCCGGCACCGCACCGGTGAACATCGGCACGGGCTGGCCGGCGATCAACGCGACCACCATCGGGATCGACTGCGCGCGGAAGCTCTGCGCGAGCTGCGGGTTCGCATCGACATCGACCTTCGCCAACAGGACGCGACCGCCGAGTTCGCGGGTCACCTTCTCGATGATCGGGCTGAGCTGCTTGCACGGACCGCACCACTCCGCCCACAGGTCGACGACGACCGGCACCGTGCGCGAGAGCTCGAGGATCTGGCCGAACGTCTCATCGGTGGCGTCGACCACGACATCGACGACGCCGGGCGTGGCCGTGCTCTCGGACGGCGACGCCGGCCGGTTGCGGAGGCTCGAAAGGTCCACCGCGCCACGCAGCGCGGCCGGGGAGATTTCACTCACTTGATCACCTTCACGGAGAGGAGGTCCTGGTGGACTGCCAGGAGTCGGATCTGTTCCGTCGATCCCTGTGCGGGGACCGAGAAGAACAGCTGGAACTCGTACGTCGTCTCGACGCCCTTCGCGGACTCGGTCGCCCCCGTCAGCGCCTTCGCCTCGGCGTTGTCACCGAATCGGATCACCACATCCGACGACGTCGGAGTCACGGTCTCCTTGTCGGTGAGAGACACGGCGACGATCGCACCACTGTCGAGAGTGGTCATCGAGATGGGCTCGGCGGTCGTCGGGGACATGTCGAAGGCTGCCTTCGACGTCTCTGACGCCCCCTTGTCGGCGAGGTTCTTCACGACGGCCTGCCTGCTGTCGGTGATCGAGCTCGCGAGATTCAACGCGAGGTCGTCGAACAGACCGTAGTACTCGCTCTTCTCCCCGGCATCGACGACATCGGCGAAGGCCGGAGCGAGCTCAGCCGGTGGAAGCGTCAGGAAGGCGGAGTCGGACGGCACGAGGGAGGTGCCGAGCCAGGTGGCTGCGACGTCGGGGAATACAGCGTCCGCCGACATCTCCGCCATGTTGCTGATCCGGTAGTTCGACCACGGATCCGCCTGCGTCATCATGAGGAGGACCGGGGGCACGGTGTCGTCACCGGTGCTCTTCGACAGCATGAGGACCGTGCGGGGCCAGCGGTCGGTGGCCTCGGGGAGCACCACCTCGAAGTCGTCGGTCGGGATGGCTGCGGGTAGCGCCATGTCCGCGATCTTCGACCGCAGTGCATACTCCGTGGTCCGCGCGGCGAGTGCGGGGCCGTCGAGACGAGTGGTCGCGAGGTCGAGGTCGAGCGCGGAGTCCGCTTCGGCGACGGTCTCGGACGCGGACTGCAGGATGCGCTTGGCCTGCGACTCCGTCACAGCGGGCGGCTTCTGGTTCTCGGGGGCGATCACCGTCGGGCTCGGCGACGGAGACGTCGAAGCGCCGTCGAACTGGGGCCAGGAGTCCGCCGAGCATCCGGCAGCGAGGACGGCCGTCAGACCGAGTGCCGGGAGTGCCAGCATCCGACGCCGCCGTATCGGGCGCGCCGCACGCATGGCGTTCTTCGAGTCGGTTCCCTTGTGATCGTCCACGATCTCCGCATCTTCGGTCCCGCCGTCCGATGCTCCGTCGACGGAAGTCTGAGATTCCGATGTATCGTTCCCGGCTTCGAGTGCGGCGCGCTCCGCGGGTGGAAGCGCGGCGACGTCGATCGGCTCGGTCGCCGGAAGCGGGCCTGGACCCTTGCGACGAGGGCCGCGTCCTCGCCGCTGATGGCGGATCCCCAGCACGTACAGGATGAGTCCGATCAGCAGCACGATGCCACCGGCGACCATCAGCGGCCCTGCCAGAGGCGTCTTCGTGTCCAACGGCCAGGAGACCGTGATCTGGTCCGGCGCGTCGAGCGTGCCGTCGTAGGCGATCAACGTGCTCGTTCCCTCGGGCAGCTGGATCTTGTCGACGGTGAGGAGGTTCTCATCCTCGAAGGAGTCCAGCCACAGGTCGGAACCTCGCGGGTCGCGGCCTGCGGGTTCCTCGGTCGCCCCGTCGCCCGCGTCCTCACCGGCGTCCGTCGAGTCCGGGTCCTCGGGAGCCGTGACGTGCTCGACCGACAACTCGCCCTCGTCGTCCACCGTCACCCGGTTGTAGTCGGAGTCAGCCAGCCAGGCCTCCATGTCGGCGGTCCGGCCGTAGCTGCTGAAGATGTCGCCCTGGCCGCGGACGATCAGCTTCTGCGCACCCGGGTTCGTCCGCAGGACGTCGCCATCCAGCAGCACGAACGGTGCGGGCTCATCGATCTCGACCTGCGTCTGCTGCGAGTCGGGCCCCATGAATATGGTGCGCTGGGCGATCCCCGCCCCGATCAGCACCGCGGCCAGCACGAAGGCCACCACGGCCCATACGAAACGCACGAATAGTCTCCTCACGCATCACCGGCATCTGCCCGCGACGCAACACTCGACATTTCAGACTAGCGAAATCAGCTGTGTGTTGCCCACGAGGAGGTGCAGTGCGGGCAGGAAACGGCACGTCGCCCGCTGCTCGAGGCTCCCGCTCGGTAGCCTTGCTGCAGCCGTTTCGAGGAGTCCACAGATGAAGATCCACAATCCCTTCCGCACCGCGCTGGTGGCGACGCTCGGAGTGGGGTTGGGGATCCTGCTGATCAGCAGCGTGCAGACGCTCTCCACGGTGCTCCTCTACGTCGGCACCGCACTCTTCCTCAGCCTGGGCCTGGATCCGCTGGTTTCGTTCCTCGAACGCCGCAAACTCCCCCGGTGGCTCGCCGTGCTGGTGACCATCGTCGCTGTTCTCGCCGTGTTCAGTGGGATCGTCCTGATCATCCTCCCGGTGCTGGTGGACCAGATCTCTCAGCTCATCGCACAGATCTCGGCGATCGTCTCACGCGGGAACCTGATCCCCGATCTCAAGGAGTGGATGCAGGCCACGTTCCCCAACCTGCTCGTCGATGACGTCTTCACCTACGTGACGGAATGGCTCACGACGAACCTGGCCGAGATCGGCGGCTCGATCGGTCAAGGGGTCCTCGTCGCGAGCGGCGCCGTCCTCAGTGGACTCTTCGGGGCGTTCATCGTGCTCATCCTGACGATCTACCTGACCGCGTCGACCCCCTCCCTCAAGCGCGCCGTCTACCAGCTCGCCCCGGCCTCGAAGCGCGATCGGTTCATCGATCTCTCCGAGCAGATCACCGACTCGGTCGGCTACTACGTGATGGGCCAGGTCTCCCAGGGTGTGCTCAACGGCGTCCTGAGCGCCATCTTCCTCTCCATCATCAATGCGCCGTTCCCCACGGTCCTCGCGATCATCGCGTTCTTCTTCTCGCTGATCCCGCTCGTCGGCACCCTGACGGGCTCGACGATCATCGTGCTCGTGTGTCTCATCCCCGGACTCGGCTCGCCGGGAATCGCGATCGCCGCTGCCATCTACTACTTGATCTACATGCAGATCGAGGCGTACGTGATCTCCCCGCGCATCATGAGTCGTGCGGTCTCCGTTCCAGGAGCTGTCGTGGTCGTCGCCGCACTCGCCGGAGGAAGCCTGCTCGGGCTGCTGGGGGCGCTCATCGCGATCCCCGTCGCCGCGAGCATCCTGATCATCTACCGTCAGGTGCTCATCCCCCGCATGAACGAGCTCTGAGGCGAGGCGAAGGGCTCAGTCGGCCTCGGGCCAGTGCGTCGCCAGCGGGAGCGCCGACGGGTTCACCGCCGCCACGATCTCGGTGAGCACGCGCCGGGTCTGCGTCTCCCCGACCCACAGATGCTTGCCGCCGTCCACGGCGATCAGATTCGCGTGCGGGATCGACGCGAACCGTTCACGTGCCTCGTCCGGACGCAGGTAGTCGTCGAGTTCCGGCACCAGGATCACCACGGGCACGTCGACCGCGCCCCAGGCAGCGACTTCCGCGTCCGTCGCGCGGTGCAAGGGCGGGGAGAGCAGGATGATGCCGGCGATGTCATGGTCGCGACCGTACTTGAGGGCGAGCTCCGTGCCGAACGACCATCCGACGAGCCAGGGGTTCGGCAAGGCGCGGTCACGGACGAAATCCATCGCCGCCGCCACGTCGAACTGCTCGGCGGCACCGCCGTCGAACGCGCCATCGCTGGTCCCGCGCGGCGATGTCGTTCCGCGGGTGTTGAAGCGCAGGACCGCGAGGTCGGCGAGAGCAGGCAGGCGGGCCGCTGACTTGCGGATGATGTGGGAGTCCATGAAGCCGCCCGCGGTGGGCAACGGGTGCAGCGTCACGAGCGTCGCCACCGGTGCGGTCTCCTGCGGCACGGCGAGCTCGCCGACGAGGGTGAGCCCGTCCGCGGTCGTCAGCTCGATGTCCTCGCGCTGCGCCGGAAGCTCCAGCGGTCCTCGGATCTCCATGCTCACGCCATCCTCCAGCAGTGTGTGTGCCAATGTCTGCGCGCGGCGAGGTCCGCCGCGTCGCCCAGCACTCCGTCGGCGCGCCAGGTCACGAGGTGCGCCGTGCCGATCACGATCTGTCCGCCACAGCCCGGGCACACGTACGCCTTCTGTGCCTGCACGGCAGACACCGGCTGCACGGTCCACTCCGCGCCGCGGCGTGTCTCCGTGCGCTTCCAGCCGGCGAGCAACCTGTCGAACGCGTCCTCAGGTTCCGGGCGCGCCGGAGGGCGTCTGCGTGAGCGTGGCATGGCGCCTGCTCACCACCAGTGGTTGTTGGTCCAGAAGTTGTAGGCGCCGGCCCAGCTGCCGTACCGTCCCGTGGCGTACCCCGTCGCCCACCGCAGGTTGTCGACCGGGTTGTAGCCGTTCCCCGGCACCTTGCTGCAGGGCAGTGCTTGAACCAGGCCGCATGCGCCCGACGACTGATTCGTGGCGTTGGGATTCCAACCGCTCTCACGCGAGACGATGTAGTCGACGTACTGCCAGTCGCTCTGGGCGATCCCGGCGGCAGCCATCCACTCGGCGGGTGCTCCGCCTCCCGAGTACGGGGGCAGGGACGATCCGCCGGACGACCCGCCGTTCGAGCTGGACGCGACCGTGGGAGCGGGCTTCGGCTTGGGCTTCGGCTTCACGTACACCTCGAAGGTGCCGCGCTCGATCGGCGTGATCGCCGCACCGCTCACGGTGACCGCGAGGTTCTGGGTATCGGCGAGAGCCAACGAGTACGCCGAGTCGGGTGAGTCGGTCGGGGTGGGGTCCGCCAGCGCCACTCCGGTCGGTGCGACGAGTGCTCCGGCGAATCCGACCACGGCGAGGGCACTGAAGACACTCACCACACCGCGTCGACGCGACCAACGGCGAGCACCCGGGCGCGCGGCTTTCACCCTGGCCGCGGGCACCGGCGAGGAGTCGCTTCGTTCGAGGTTCATGTCGTTTCGGGAGTTCACGATGAAGGACAGTCTACGCAAAGGCGCCTGAATCGACCATCAGGAACCTCAGCGGACGGCGAGGATGACGTCGATCGTCGCGTCGAGGAGAGCATCGACCTGCTCTTCGCGGTAGCCACCGCGCTGCATCCGGAAGGCTGCCGAGCGGAGTTGTTCCGCGGTGAGCGCATCGCCGTCACGCAGATAGCGCACGATCCTCGTCGACACGTGGTCGACCTCGTCGATGCGATACCCGAAGGTCAGCACGCCGGTGCGAGCGAAACGATGACGACGGGGTCGGGCGAGGTGGTCGAGGATCACCTGCGCATCGGCTCTCGCCTGATCGACCCAGGCGCCGGCTCCCTGCGTGCGCACGACGCGCTCGCGCTCCCGAGCGGCGAACGCGTCTTCCACGCGACCGAGAGCCGCATCGACGTCAGCGACCACGTAGCCGCCCTTCACGAGCGGGAACGAGGCAGTGCGGACGTCTTCCGCACTCAGCTCGTCACCCCCGGACTCGAAGGCACGACGAGCAGAGGCGAGAAAGGTGTCGACCGCTGCGCGATGGTAGCCGCGCTCACGCCCGGTCGTCAGCGCGAACGCCGGCGGTGTCGTCGTCGTCTGTTCTTCGAGCTGTCCGTCACTCATCACATGACCACCCAGGGAGAAAGGAGGAAATACAGGCAGAGCGCGGGAATGGTCGACGGCAGGATGCTGTCCAACCGATCGAGCAGTCCGCCGTGACCGGGCAGCCAGGAGCTCATGTCCTTGATACCGAGGTCACGCTTGAGCATGGACTCGCCGAGATCACCAAGCGTCGCGGAGAGGAGGATGGATGCGCCGAAGATCAGGCCCGCCCACCAGGGCAGCTCCAGCAGGAAGATCGCGAGCAGCACCCCTGCGATCAGGGACGCCGCGACGGCGCCACCGAACCCTTCCCACGTCTTCTTCGGACTGATCTTCGGGGCCATCGGATGACGCCCGAACGCCAGCCCCGCGGCATACGCCCCCGTGTCGGCGGCCACGGCGATGGCGATGAAACTGAGCACCCACCACTGACCGCCCTCCTGCTCCAGCAGGATGAGGGCGACGCCGGCGAGGAACGGCACGTAGATCTGCACGAATCCACTGATCACAGCATCGGTCAGCACGTCGCCGTAGGTACGACCGTCTTTCACCACCATCTGCGCGATCAGGCGCCAGACGACCACGAAGGCGACCGCGACGAACAGCATCACCCAGCACAGCCAAGGCTCGGCGAAGTACGCGGAGAGAACCAGGAAAGCCGCGGCGATCAGCTGGGGCACGACGTCGATCCGTCTGCCGGACGCCCGCAGCGCGCGGGAGAGCTCGTACACGCCCAACAGCGCGGCGGCGAGAGCGAACGGCACGAAGAGCGCCTTGATGAACAGCAAGGATGCGAGCAGGGCAGCGCCGAACGCAAGGCCGATCAGGATCGCGAGGATGAGGTCGCGGCCCGTGCGCTGCTTGATCCGCTCGTTGGCCTGATCGAGCTGATCCCGTGCGTGTGAGACGTGGCTGCCGAGCTCGTCCCGTGCGGCTCGCCACTGTTCACGGATCGCGTTGTGGTCAGCTGTGTCCAGCGACCCGATGGGGTCCTGCGATGTGTTCTCCGGCGTCACCGGAAGCGGCGGACGCGGCGGAATCGCGTCCGCGTCGAAGGAGGGAAACGCCGCGTCCACGAGCGGGATGCCGTCGGCCGGCGCACCACCACGCGCATCCCGGCGCGTCGGTGGCGTGCCGTCATCGACATCTCGCGTTTCGTCAGACATCCCGACTACACCTCGAGGAGTTCGGCCTCTTTGCGCTTCAGCGCGTCGTCGATGAGTTCGACGTGCTGACGCGTCAGACCGTCGAGCTCCTTCTCACCGCGGGCGATCTCGTCCTCTCCGAGTTCGCTCTTGAGCGCGTCCAGCTCGTCCTTCGCCTTACGACGGATACCGCGGACATGCACCTTGGCGTCTTCAGCCTTGGTCTTGACCAGCTTGACGTACTCCTTGCGGCGCTCAGCCGTGAGCTCGGGCATCGTGACGCGGACGAGGTTGCCGTCGTTGGTGGGATTGACGCCGAGGTTGGGCATGTCCCGGATGGCCTGCTCGATGGCCTTGAGCGCCGACTTGTCGTACGGCGTGATGATGAGGGTGCGCGCCTCCTGGTTCGCCAGCGATGCGAGCTGCGCGATGGGGGTCGGCGTGCCGTAGTAGTCCACGAGGACCTTCTGGAACATCTGCGGGTTCGCACGACCGGTGCGCACCGTGGAGAAGTCCTCCTTGGCAGCTTCGACCGCCCGGTTCATACGAGTGGTGGTTTCAGCGAGGACGTCCGCGATCACGGTGACTCCTATCGTCGGGGTGTTCTGGAAATTCTATCGGGCGGAGGCGGCTCCGCCGTGTCACACGCTCACGCGGTGACGAGGGTGCCGATGGCCTCTCCCAGCAGGGCGCGCGTCACGTTGCCCGCAGGCTCCATCCCGAACACACGCATGTCCATGCTGTTGTCCATGCACAGGCTGAATGCGGTCGAGTCGACGACCTTGAGCCCGCGCTGGAGTGCGTCACGGTAGGTGACCTGCTCGATGCGCTCGGCGTCGGCGTGCTTGTGGGGATCGGCGGTGTAGATCGCGTCCACCCCGTTCTTGGCGACGAGCACCTCATCGGCTCCGATCTCGAGCGCGCGCTGGGCCGCCACGGTATCGGTGGAGAAGTACGGGAGACCAGCGCCAGCACCGAAGATGACGACCCGCCCCTTCTCGAGGTGGCGCTCCGCGCGACGAGGGATGTAGGGCTCGGCGACCTGGGTCATCGAGATCGCCGACTGCACGCGGGTCGCGGCTCCGGCCTGCTCGAGGAAGTCCTGCAGGGCGAGGGCGTTCATCACGGTGCCCAGCATTCCCATGTAGTCGGCACGTCCGCGGTCCATGCCGCGCTGGCTGAGCTCGGCGCCGCGGAAGAAGTTGCCGCCACCGACGACGATCGCGACCTCCACCCGGTCGACGGCCGCGGCGATGTCCCGGGCGATCTGGGACACCACGTCGGGGCTGACACCCAGCTGTCCCGCTCCGAAGGCCTCGCCGGAGAGTTTGAGAAGGACGCGACGGCGTCCGGTGCGTTCAGTCATGGGTGGGTGTCCTCTCGTCCCGATTCAAGATAGTGCCTCGTGGGCATGAAGAAGGGGTTCGGATCATGATGATCCGAACCCCTTCGACGTCGCTACGCGCCGACCTTGAAGCGCGCGAAGTCCGTCACGGTGATACCGGCGTCCTTCGCCACCTGGGCGACAGAGAGCTTGTTGTCCTTCGCGTAGTCCTGCTCGAGCAGGGCGACCTGCTTGATGAAGGCGGACACGCGACCCTCGACGATCTTCGGCAGAGCCGCTTCCGGCTTGCCCTCGTTGCGGGAGATCTCGGTGACGATCTCACGCTCCTTGTCGACGGCGTCCGCCGGCACGTCCTCGCGGGACAGGTACGACGGGTTGGCGAACGAGATGTGCTGCGCGATGCTGCGCGCGGTCTCGGCGTTGTCGCCCGAGTACGCGACGACGACACCGATCTGCGGCGGCAGGTCCTTGCTGGTGCGGTGCAGGTAGACCTCGACCTTGTCGCCCGAGATCGTGCGCACGCGACGCAGTTCGACCTTCTCGCCGATGATCGCGGCTTCCTCGGAGATCAGCTGCTCGACGCTCTTGTCGCCCGCGGGGGCTGCGAGAGCTGCCTCGATCGAGTCGGCCTTGACCGCAGCGGCCGCATCGGCGACCTTGTCGGCCAGCGTGATGAAACGCTCGTTCTTGGCGACGAAGTCGGTCTCGCAGGCGAGCTCGAGCAGGGTGACGGCGCCGTCCTGCTCACGAGCGACGATCAGTCCCTCGCTGGTGGAACGGTCAGCACGCTTCGCGTTGCCCTTCGCACCCTTCAGGCGCAGGATCTCGGTGGCCTTCGCGACGTCTCCGTCGGCCTCCTCGAGCGCCTTCTTGGTGTCGACCATGCCCGTGCCGAGCTGCTCGCGCAGAGCCTTGAGGTCAGCGATGGTGAAGTTGGCCATGTGTGGTGGCTCCTTGCTTCGTTAGGTAGGTGTGTACGAGGGATTACTTGGCGTCTGCGGCCTCGGCGGCGGCGACCTCAGCGGTCTCCTCACCGGAAGCAGCAGCGATCGCCTCGTCGTGAGCCTCGGCACCGGCCTCGTCGGCTGCGGTCTCGTCGGCAGCGGGGGTCTCGACGACAGCGGCCTCGTCGGCAGCGGTCACGACCTCAGCGGCGTCAGCGGACTCCTGAACCTCCTGGGCCGGAGCTTCGAGGAGCTCCTTCTCCCAGTCGGCGAGCGGCTCAGCGTCACCCGTCTCCGGGTTGTGCTTCTGCTGCAGGCCCTCGGCCGCGGCGTCGGCGATGATGCGGGTCAGCAGCGAGACGGAACGGATCGCGTCGTCGTTGCCGGGGATCGGGTACTGGAAGTCGTCCGGGTCCGCGTTGGTGTCGAGGATGCCGATCACCGGGATGCCGAGCTTCTTGGCCTCGTCGATCGCGAGGTGCTCGCGCTTGGCGTCGATGACCCACAGAGCCGAAGGCGTCTTGGTGAGGTTGCGGATACCACCGAGCGACTTGTGCAGCTTGTCGAGCTCGCGCTTCTTGAGCAGGAGCTCCTTCTTGGTGAAGCCGCTGTTCGCCGGCGTCTCGTAGTCGAGCTCCTCGAGCTCCTTCATGCGTGCGAGACGCTTCGAGATCGTGGAGAAGTTCGTGAGGAGTCCACCGAGCCAGCGCTGGTTGACGAAGGGCTGGCCCACGCGGGTCGCCTGCTCGGCGAGGATCTCCTGCGCCTGCTTCTTCGTGCCGACGAAGAGGATGGTGCCACCGTGGGCGACCGTCTCCTTGACGAAGTCGTAGGCCTTGTCGATGTAGCCGAGCGACTGCTGAAGATCGATGATGTGGATGCCGCTGCGCTCCGTGAGGATGAAGCGCTTGACCTTCGGGTTCCACCGACGGGTCTGGTGTCCGAAGTGCACGCCGCTGTCGAGCAGCTGGCGGATGGTGACCACAGCCATGGTCGTCTCCTGGTTCTGGCACATTTCTGTACCGTTGAGGTTGTCAAGCCGATCGGATGACCGGACTTCCTGGTGCCCGGCACGCACCCTCCCCCTCGGAAGAAGGACCTGTGGGTGTCGATGCCGCGATGAGATCGCTCTGGGCACGCGTAGTCACCCCGATATCGAGGTGCTCCTCCAGCATACAGGATGCCGCGGCCTCACTGCCTCTGCACCGCGGCGGTCCCCGCTGAGTTGATCACCGTCGCCATCCACGCCGCAGGAACGCCGATCACGGACCGGAATCACGCGACAGGATCCCCGCATGAGCCTTCACTCTCGCACCAGGTCCGGCTCCGTGATCGGACTCCTCCTTCTCGTCCTACTCGCAACGCTGGACTCGTTCGGCACTGCGGAAGCCGCGGACCTCCCTCGATGGCGATGGCCCCTCCTGGGCACGCGGGCCGTGGTCGAGCCCTTTCGCGCTCCTGCGCACGAATACGGCGCAGGGCATCGAGGCGTCGACCTGGTCTCGTCCGTCGGGGCGATCGCGGTCGCTCCGGCAGACGGGGTCATCGCGTTCCGCGGAACCGTCGTCGATCGCCCGCTGTTGACGATCACGCATGCCGACGGTCTCGTGACGACGTTCGAACCCCTGCGCTCGACGCTCGATCCCGGTGATGCGGTGTCGGCCGGCCAGGAGATCGGCGCGGTCGATGTCGGCGGGCACACGCCGTCGGGGGCCCTCCACATCGGTGTGAGACGGGATGGCGCCTACATCAACCCGCTCCTGCTCTTCGGTGATATCCCGCGGTCGATCCTGCTCCCCTGCTGCGCGCCGCTCTGACGCGCGGAGACGATCACCTCCGTGAGCGACGATCACGCACGCGGGTGGGCGAGCCGATAGGTGGCCGTCAGACGCTCCGCAGAGACGTGCGTGTAGATCTGCGTGGTGCCGAGGCTCGCGTGACCGAGGATCTCTTGCACGGCGCGCAGATCCGCACCGCCATCGAGGAGGTGTGTCGCGGCCGTGTGACGGAGCGCGTGGGGTCCTATGGTCTCGGCACCGACGATCGGCGCCAGCACGCGTGCGACGAGCTCGTACACCGTCCGCGGTCCGACCCGAGCACCCCGACTCCCCAGCATCACCGCGGGACTGAAGGTGCGTGCTCTGGCGACCAGGACGGGCCGCCCGCGTCGGAGGTAGGCGTCCAACGCGTCCCGCGCGGGAGCGCCGAAGGGGACGACTCGTTCCTTCGCCCCTTTGCCGAGCACCCGCGCCGTCGCTCGGTCGAGATCGAGGTCGTCGATGTCGAGCCCACACAGCTCGGAGACCCGCATACCCGACCCGTACAGGAGCTCGAGGATCGCGTGATCTCGCAAGTCGACCGGGTCCCCTGCGGCGGCATCGTCACGATACTCATCGAGCAACGCGGTCATCGCCTCCCGCGACGCGACGGTCGGGAGAGTGCGCCCCCTCTTCGGAGTGACCAGACGAAGGCTCGGATCCTGAGAGACGAGCTCCTGTTCGTGCGCCCACCGGAAGAACGACCGGGCCGCCGCAGAACGCCGCGCGAGGGTCGAGCGTGCATCGCCGCGTTGCGTCGCGTGCCAGAGCCAGTCCCGGAGCGCGTCGAGGTCGACGTCTTCGAGCTGGACACTGCCCGTGGACGCGGCGAGGTCCCGAAGGTCGGAACGGTAGGCCTTCACGGTCGCCGGCGACAGCCGACGCACCCGTTCCAGGTGATCGACGAACGCTTCGGCGGCGGCCGTGAGTTCCATACCTCCCACTCTGCCCCGGTCGGGGGACCGTGATCCGGAGCCTCGCCGCGGTGTCGGCCTGACGGTCACCCGCCTCGCGGGCGCGGTGCCCGACGCCAGCCCGTTCCATCGGCATCGACATCGCCCTCCAGGTGCAACAGCCCGAGAACGGACCTCACCCTCTCGGCAGACAGGCCGGAGCGCCGGGCGATCTCATCGACGGAGAGCACCGACCGCGTGGTCAGCGCATCGAGTACGCGCGTCCTGTTCGGATCCTCGAGTGCACCGACTGTCGGCACGCCGTCGAGTTGCCCCCACAGCTCCCGCACCTCCGCTGCCGAAGTGACGCACTGCGCGTCATACTCGCGCAACAGACGATGGCATCCCGCGGACGACGCCGAGGTCACCGGCCCCGGTACGGCACCGAGCGGACGACCGAGCGTCGCGGCGTGACCCGCGGTGTTCAGAGAGCCGCTGCGCCACCCGGCCTCGACGACAACCGTCGCCTGTCCGAGTGCGGCGATGAGGCGGTTTCGTGCGAGGAAGCGCCACTTCGTCGGGGCGGTGCCGCATGGCGGCTCGCTCACCACCGCCCCGTGCTCAGAGATCTGCTGCAGCAATCGCTGATGACCGACCGGATACGCGCGGTCCACTCCCCCGGCGAGGAACGCGATGGTCGCCCCACCGACGCCGAGCGCCGCCCGATGCACCGCCCCATCGATGCCGTAGGCGCCGCCGGACACCACCACGGCCCCTGTCGAGGCGAGATCACCGGCCAGCTCAGCGGCAACCTGCTCCCCGTAACCGCTCGAGGCGCGCGCGCCGACCATCGACACACGGGGGGACGCTGTGAGCAGTTCCACGCGCCCGCGCACCCAGAGCGCGCTCGGCGCGTGGGGTCCGAGGTCCTCGAGGCCTTCCGGCCACTGCGGATCGCCGGGGATCACCAATCGCGCGCCGATCTCGAGTGCTCTGAGAAAGGCCGATCGCACGGCCTCCTGCTGCAGCCGAGGACGCCATCGCGCTTGGGCTTCCTGAAGCGCGCGGAAGCCTACGTCGCCTGTGTCATCGGTGAACGGCGACCTGCTTCGACCTCCTGCTGCCACGGAGAGGGCCTCCTCCGCGCCGAGGGCGCCGATCAGTGCGCCGGCGACCGCATCTCCGGGTTCGGCGATCACCGTCCAGGCCGCTCGCGCCACGCAATCCGCCACCGCTTCACCCCCGTGGATGCGGCGGGCGGCAGCCATCAGTACGGTGTCCCCCAGCAGTAGCCGCATCATCTCGGCAATCCTCTCCGCAGGTGCAACGCACGCCCGATCTCCTCGACACCGGGTTGTTCGATCTCGGCCAGGTCCGCCATCGTCCACGCCACTCTCAGCACTCGGTCGTATCCCCTCAGGGTGAGCAGACCGCGCTCCAGCGCCCGGTCGAGCGGAGATCGCGTGGCCGCCGGAAGACGCTGAGCGCCCTGACGCAGCCAGGTCCCCGGTACATCCGCGTTGCGTCTCCACGGACTGCTCCGCCACCGATGTGCGGCCCGCTCCCTGGCGGCTTGCACCCGGACCCGCGCCTGAGCCGTCGTCGTCTCCCCGCCGGCCTCACCCATCGCCCGGGATGCCGCGACACGACTGACCTGGAGATCGATGTCGACGCGGTCACGTAGTGGACCGGACAATCGCGTGGAGTACCGACGAATCGACATCGGCGGACAGATGCACTCGGCCCCTCTCACGCCGTAGTTGCCGCACGGACACGGGTTCATCGCGAGCAGGAGCTGGAACTTCGCCGGGAACCGCGCCGTGAAGCCCGCGCGGTGGACCTCGATCGCGCCTGACTCCAGCGGCTGGCGCAGGGCGTCGAGCGCCACCCGCGAGAACTCCGCCGCCTCATCGAGGAAGAGCACCCCGCCGTGCGCTCTCGCGATCGCCCCGGGTCGTGCCGTCCGCGACCCGCCGCCGACCAGAGCAGCGACCGATGCGCTGTGGTGCGGAGCCTCCAACGGCGGCACGCGATCGAGTGCGGCGACGGCTTCGCCGCTGAGCGATCGGATGGACGCAACCTCGAGTGCTTCCTGTTCGTCGAGCAGCGGCATGATCCCGGGCAACCTCCGAGCGAGCATCGTCTTGCCTGCTCCCGGAGGACCACTCAGCAGCATGTGGTGTCCGCCGGCCGCCGCCACCAGGAGCGCCTCCACCGCCTCACCCTGACCGACGACGTCGCACAGATCGAGTCTCGGGTGATCGGCCACCGGCACCGACGCCGATTCGACGACGTCGACGTCCGGCACCTCGACGTCGGCGCCGTGCCAGACCGCGACCTCTGCGAGTGAGCCCGCAGCGCGCACCTCGACCCCCGGCACGAGCCTCGCCTCGGACTCGTTGCCGCGCGGGACGATCACGGTCTCGAACCCGGCGCGTGCGGCGGCGAAAACCGCGGGAAGGACGCCCGGGACGGGGCGGATCCGCCCGTCGAGTCCGAGTTCGCCGATGTGAACCGTTGCCGCGATCGACCGCGACCCGATCGCCCCTCCTGCCGCCAGCGCGGCCATGGCGATGCCGAGGTCGAAACCTGCGCCGTGCTTGGGAAGACTCGCCGGGGAGAGGTTCACGGTGAGCCGACGTCGAGGGAGATCGAGACCCGCGTTCTTGCAAGCGTTGTGGACCCGCTGCACGGCCTCGCCGAGGGACTTGTCCGGCAACCCGATGATGCGGAATTCGGGCGTCTGATTCGACAGGTCGGCCTCGACTTCGACGAGATGCCCGTCGACACCGGTGAGCGCCACCGCCCAGGTACGCGCAGTGCTCATCCGATGTCCACGAGATGCTCGAGCGTCCCGCGTGCCGGGTCGGCTCCCACGATCCCGATGACTTCGAGTCGCACGGCCCTCCCCCGTGCTGCCTCGGGATTCTCGCGGGCCCAGGCGTGCGCGAGTCGCCACAGTCGACGGCGCTTCCGCGCATCGATCGCTTCGAACGGGTGCCCGAACGCGACCGTTCGCCGCGTCTTCACCTCCACGATCGCCACGTGCTCTCCGAGCGTGGCGACGATGTCGATCTCTCCCTGCGCACACCGCCAGTTCCTCGCGAGAACGGTGTAGCCGTTCCCCGTCAGGTGCTGCGCGGCGCGCTCTTCTCCAGCTCTGCCGAGTTCATCCTTCGCTGCCATGGACTCAGCATCACGCGGCGCTCACGTCGCACGGCTCGATTCGACGTCGTCGGCGCGGATCCTGGGGAGAACTCACCCGTGGGGTGGAGTGTGGAGAGAGTTACTCACCGTCGAGCGACAGCTCCTGCGGGAGCTCGAACTCCCGACGCTGCAATTCCTCGACGTTCACGTCCTTGAAGGTGAGGACTCGCACGGCCTTCACGAACCGGTCGGCACGATAGATGTCCCACACCCACACGTCCGTCATTGAAATCTCGAAGTAGAAGTCGTGCTCGCTGTCGCGACGCACGACGTTGACCTCGTTCGCCAGATAGAAGCGGCGCTCGGTCTCGACGACGTACTGGAACTGCGAGACCACGTCCCGGTACTCCCGGAACAGGGCCAGCTCGAGTTCGCGGTCGTAGTCGTCGAAGGCTTCCTCATCCATGATGAGTCCATCCTAGAGTCGCAGGCCGCTGGGCGCGGCATCGCACCGCTCAGAACAGCGTGGGTACGTCGGCGATCGCCCACGAGGCCCGATGGAACGGGGACAGTCCGTGGCTGCGGATGGCCTCGCGGTGCTCCGGGCTCGCATACCCCTTGTTCCGGTTCCACTGGTACGCGGAATGAGTCTCGTGAAGCTCGGCCATGTACCCGTCGCGGGCGACCTTCGCGATCACGGACGCGGCGGACACCGACGCGCAGTCACGGTCGGCCTTGATCACCGGCCGGACACGCAGCGGTACGGGATGGATCCTCGAGACGTAGTCATGGTTACCGTCGAGCAGGATGAGCGCGTCTTCGACAGTCGCACCCTGATCGGCGATCGACTGCACCGCCCGCGAGGCGGCGAGGCCGAGGGCGGACATGATGCCGATTTCATCGACTTCCTGCGCGGTCGCCCATCCGACCGCTGATGCCTGCACCCACGCGGACGCTCGCTCCGCCACCTCCGGACGCCTTCTCTCGGTCACGAGCTTCGAATCGCGAAGCCCCTCGGGGACACGCCGACGAGCACCTGTGGCATCCATCATGGCGGCGCCGACGGCGACCGGCCCCGCGAGTGCGCCCCGACCGACCTCATCGAGCGAGATGATCAGCTCGCATTCCCTCAGGAGCCGGCGCTCGAGAGTCAGTTTCGGGGTGATGACGGTCATTCGGGATCCGGAACCCCGGTGAAGATGTCGTGATGGCCGTCGATGGGCCCGATCCGGTTCAACGGCCACGTGGTCAGGAATGCCTTGCCCACGATGTTCTCCATGGGCACGAAGCCTCCGCTGGGAAGGTCCTGATGCGCACGGGCGTCGCGGGAACGATCGCGATTGTCACCGAGCAGCCAGACCGAATCCTCCGGCACCACGACGTCGAACGGCTCATTGGAGGCGGCGGTGTCGCCGTCGGGCAGGTTGAGGTAGCTCAGCTCGTCGATCGGAGCACCGTTGATCGTGATCTGACCCAGTGCGTTGCAGCAGACGACGTGATCTCCCGGAAGGCCGATCAACCGCTTCACGAGATGGTCCTGCGAGTCGGTCGCGGAGATGCCGACGAAGTTCAGCACCCAGTCGACCGCCTGGACGAGAGGGGGCTGAGCAGGCGTCTGCGGCTGGGGATCGAGCCACCCGCCCGGGTCCTTGAACACGACGACGTCACCGCGTTCGTACGCCGCCCACCGCGGGGTGAGCTCATCGACGAGGATCCGGTCCTTCACGAGGAGCGTCCGCTCCATCGACGCCGAGGGGATGTAGAAGGACCGCACGACGAACGTCTTGACCACGAACGACACCAGTGCGGCGATGACGATGATCACCAGGACGTCACGGAGGAAGACCAGGAACCCGCGGCGACGTCTGGCCGTGCGCGCGGACGAGGATTCAGTCATCAGGTTCCTTCACGATCATGCACCGTCGTGCGGCGACGCTATCTAGGTTCGCACACCGGGGAGAGAACGAAGCACCCCGGGACATCGTGTCCCGGGGTGCTGTGGAGATGCTGCGACTCAGCGGTCGCGCTTCTCCTTGATCTTCGCCTTCTTGCCACGCAGCTGGCGGAGGTAGTAGAGCTTCGCGCGACGCACGTCACCGCGGGTGACGACCTCGATGTGGTCGATCACCGGGGAGTGCACCGGGAAGGTACGCTCGACGCCGACCTGGAAGCTGATCTTGCGGACCGTGAAGGTCTCGCGCACGCTGTCGCCCTGGCGGCCGATGACGACGCCCTGGAAGACCTGGATACGGGAGCGGTTGCCCTCGGTGATGTTGACGTGCACCTTGACGGTGTCACCGGGGAAGAAGTCCGGAATGTCCGAACGGAGGGAAGCCGCGTCGACGGCGTCGAGGATCTGCATGATCGTCTCTCTCTGCACCCGCCACAGGTCGCATGCATGTATTCAAAGGAACAAGAAAAGGGATGAACTGTACGGAGCTGATGCGTCCGCGGGCTCCCCTGTGGCAGAGCCGGTCACAGCACAAACACTCATTCTGCCATGGAAGGCGTGCTCGGCCAAAACCGTGACCTCAGTCGCGGCCGTCGGTCTCCCGCACCACGATGACCTCGTGCGCTCTGGTCGGAGGGGCCTGCTCGTCGGCGGTCGGGATCGTCGACCAGGTGATGGTCTCGCGCAGCCGCGAGCCGCTCCCCCTGGCCTCCTGCCACAACTGCCACACCTGGAGCCAGACGAGCGCGATGCCGACGACGATCGCGCCGGTGAGCACCCACGGGAACACCCCGTCGATGAAGAAACCGACCGCGATCGTCAGACCGTGCCAGAGCGTAAAACCGGCCACATCCCACCAGGAGACCGCGCGCTCGATGCGAACGGAGGGACGCGAGCGCGTGAGGAGCGTCAGCAGGAGCTGTCCGAGGAAGACGGACGGCATCGCGATGAGCAACACCCAGAGGATCGCCCAGCCGCCCTGGAAGACTCCCCACCCGATCAGAAGCCACAGCGGCAGCAGGAACGCCGCCGGAAGAAGCCAGCGGAAGAACGCCCGTCGCAACCACATGCTCAGATCGTACGACGGGACACGTGCCCGTGACCCGATGTTCGCTGAGAGCGGTCGGAGATCCCGGGGCCTCGGATCAGGGAGAATGGAGATGACGAGAGGACAACCGATGATCGAACTGCGCACCCCTGCCGAGATCGACGAGATGCGCGCCGCAGGACGCTTCGTCGCCGAGACGCTGGCGACGCTGCGCGATGAGACCAAGGTCGGGACCAACCTCCTCTCGATCGACCGTCGCGCGCACGACATGATCCGCAAGGCAGGCGCGGAGTCCTGCTACATCGACTACCACCCGTCCTTCGGCGCGAGCCCGTTCGGCAAGGTCATCTGCACCTCGGTCAACGACGCCGTGCTGCACGGGCTCCCCCATGACTATGCCCTGCGCGACGGCGACCTCGTGACCCTCGACTTCGCGGTGGCCGTCGACGGCTGGGTCGCCGACTCCGCCGTCTCCTTCGTCGTGGGCGCCGCGCGCGACGAAGATCTGCGCCTCATCGACACGACGGAGCGCGCACTGGCAGCAGCCATCGAGACCGCCACCGTCGGCAATCGCATCGGCGACATCTCGGCGGCCGTGGCGGCCGTCGCACACGGCGAGGGGTACTCGATCAACACCGATTTCGGTGGACACGGCGTCGGTCGCACCATGCACGGGGATCCGCATGTGCCGAACGACGGTCGTGCAGGCCGCGGCTTCCCCCTGCGCGCAGGACTCGTCCTCGCCCTGGAACCCTGGTTCCTCGCGACGACCGACGAGCTGGTGACCGACCCGGACGGATGGACCCTGCGCAGCGCGGACGGGTCCCGAGGTGCGCACTCCGAGCACACCATCGCGGTGACCGCGGACGGACCGATCGTGCTGACGGACAGGTCTTTCCTCGGCGTCGACTGACCGGGAGCCCGTGTGCCATCCTGAGTCCATGATTCCGCAGGATCGTCACGTCCCCGAGCGTCTCTTCCTCGCTCGGCACGGGCGGACGACCTGGAATCTCGAGCACCGGCTGCAGGGACAACAGGATTCGCCGTTGACGGATGAAGGGGTGGCGCAGGCGCACGCCGTCGCCGAGCGCCTCCGGGACGCCGGAGTCCTGACAGTGTGCACGAGCCCGTTGGGACGAGCCACGCAGACCGCGGCCATCATCGCGGAGCGGATCGGCGCCGAGATGATCGAGGTCCCCGAACTCGCGGAGATCGACCACGGCGAACTCGCGGGGATGACCTGGGACGAGATCGACGAGCTCTATCCCACGCTCCGGGAGGAGCGGGCTGCGAACCGCTACGGATGGGCGTTCCCCGGTGGGGAGAGCTACGCTCAGGCGCGCGTGCGCGCCCGAAAGGCGCTCAGCTCCTGCGGGTGGGCTGCCACCGGCGCGCCGCTGCTGGTGAGCCACGAGATGATCGGACGGATGCTGCGCGCGGAGTTGCGAGGACTCGACCCGACGAACGCGCTGGCACTGCGACATCCTCACGGAGTCGTCTTCGAGATCACCCGATTCTCGGAAGGCATCCTCTGACCGGGATCGCCGTCAGGATGCCGAGGTCTCGTCGCGTGGCAGGAGGTCGGGTCGACGCCGGCGCGTGCGCTCCCACTGCTGCTCGCGACGCCAGGCCGCGATGGCGGCATGATTACCGCTCAGCAGGACATCGGGCACCGATCGTTCACGCCATGACGCGGGCTTCGTGTACGACGGGTACTCCAGCAGGCCGTCCTCGTGCGACTCCTCGACGAGACTCTCCGGATTGCCGACCACTCCGGGAATGAGTCGTCCGACCGCCTCGATCATCGCCATCACGGCGACCTCTCCCCCGTTCAGCACGTAATCGCCGAGGCTGATCAGACGCACCTCGCCGAGGTCCGCGGCGTACTCGAAGACGCGCTCGTCGATGCCTTCATAGCGCCCGCACCCGAACACGAGATGCTGACGCGTCGCGAGCTGTCTGGCCGTCTTCTGCGTGAACACCTCGCCGGCGGGAGACGGGAAGATGATGGTGGGGCGCTCATCGACATGCGATGCCGACGCATCGGTCAGCTCATCGAGTGCGAGCCCCCACGGTTCGGGCTTCATCACCATGCCGGCGCCGCCGCCGTACGGCGTGTCATCGACGGTACGGTGGCGATCCGAGGTCCAGTCCCGCAGATCCCGAACACGGAGGTCGATGAGGCCGGACGCCTGAGCCTTACCGAGCAGGGAGAGCGTCAGTCCGTCGAAATACGACGGGAAGATGGAGACGACATCGATGCGCACGGGTGAACCGTATCAGCGGTCACTCGGCCGCTTCGGCGCCCGAGTCCGCCTGCGGATCGGTGTCGGCGACGTCGGGAAGCTCCTCGAAGAGCCCCGCAGGAGGAGTCACGACGACACGCCCTGCGGCGACATCGACGGTCGGCACGATCGCCGAGACGAAAGGCACCATGACCTCGCTCTCACCGGCCTTGACGATGAGGAGATCCTGGGCGGGAAAGTGCTCGACACGGACGACCCGACCGATGACGGCGTCATCACGGACGACATCGAGCCCCACGAGCTGATGGTCGAACCACGCGTCGTCCTCGACCTCGTCGACGTTCTGGTCGATCCAGAGGATCGCCTTGACGAGGCTCTCGGCCGCGTCACGGTCGTCGACGTCTTCGAAGAAGACGACCGGGTTGCCGTTCATCACTCGATACTCACGTACGGTGATGTCCTTGCCGTGCCACGGAGATGCCTCGGGCACCTGCAACGTGAAACCGGCACCGGGGACGAATCGCCCCTCGGGGTTGTCGGTGTAGAGCTCGAGCTTGAGCCCACCCTTCAGGCCGTGCGCCTTGACGAGACGTCCGACGCGCAGCTGGTTCTTGCCCTGATTGCGGTCCTTCGACACCACGTCAGTCGTCCGCGACATCGACGCGGACCCGACGCCCGTCAGCAAGAGCGCTGACCAGCGTGCGAAGGGCCTTCGCAGTGCGGCCGCCGCGCCCGATCACGCGTCCACGGTCGTCGGGGTGCACGCGCACCTCGAGGAGATCGCCTCGCGGCGATGTGGATTCGTTGATGCGGACATCCTCCGGGTGATCGACGATCCCCTTGACGATGTGTTCGAGCGCGGCGGCGAGCACGACGGATTACTCCGCGTCTGCGGCGGGAGCCTCAGCGGCCTCCGCGTCGGCGGCGGCGGGAGCCTCCTCAGCGGGAGCCTCCGCCTTCTTCTCGGCCTTGGGCTTGACGACGGACTTCTTGGACGCGTCGACCTCGAAGGGAGCCTTCGGCTCGGCGACCTTGAGCGTGGACTTCGCGTCCTTGTCGCCCTTGAACTTGCCCCAGTCGCCCGTGATCTTGAGGATGGCGGCGACCTGCTCGGTCGGCTGCGCGCCGACGGAGAGCCAGTACTGCGCACGCTCGGAGTCGACCTCGATGAACGAGGGCTCCTCGGTGGGGTGGTACTTGCCGATCTCCTCGATCACGCGACCATCGCGCTTGGTCTTCGAGTCGGCGACGACGATGCGGTAGTACGGCGCACGGATCTTGCCCAGGCGCTTGAGACGAATCTTGACAGCCACGATTCTCCTGAATTGTGTGGAAGGAAACGAACTGATCGCCTGGAGAGTGGGGTGCACACCCGGCGGAAGCTCAAAATGAGTGGTACCTGCTGGATAGAGGGTCGAGCAGGTGGTCCAGCCCTCTATTCTGCCAGATGCACGCGCCTGGCGCGAAACGCGATGAAACTGCTGTTGCCGTGTCGCGTCGCGCCCGTGCCAGACTGTGCGGGTGAAACTCGAGTTCGCCTCTTCGGCCCGCTCCACCGTCGGCCTCGAATGGGAGATCATGCTGGCGGACCCCGCCAGCGGTGACCTGGTCGGGCGCGCCCCGGAACTGCTCGCCGCGCTGGAGACGGAGAGCGCGGATGAGCGCCACACGGTCACGGGTGAGCTTCTCACCAACACGATCGAGGTGACGAGTGGAATCGGCGACTCCGTGGCGCACGCCGTCGATGACATCGCCAACGCGATCACCTCCGTGCGTTCGGCGACGGACCCCGCCGGGATCGAGCTGCTGTCCGCCGGAAGCCACCCGTTCGCCCAGTGGTTCGATCAGCAGGTCTCGGACAAGTCGCGGTATCACACCCTGATCGAGCGCACTCAGTGGTGGGGACGCAACATGATGATCTGGGGCATCCACGTGCACATCGGAGTCGAAGACCACCGCAAGGTCTTCCCCCTCATCAACGCACTCGCCGGCTACCTCCCCCATCTGCAGGCCCTAGCGGCGTCGAGCCCGTTCTGGGCCGGCGAACGCACGGGCTACGCGTCGAACCGTGCGCTGGTCTTCCAACAGCTGCCCACAGCAGGACTCCCGTGGCCGCTGCACGACTGGTCGCAGTACGAGTCGTACCTCGAGGACATGGTCCGGACCGGCGTGATGGAAGATGCCACCGAGGTGCGCTGGGACATCCGCCCCGCCCCACGCTGGGGCACGATCGAGGTACGCGCCTGCGACGGCCTGTCCACCCTCCCGGAGCTGGCATCCGTCGCCGCACTCGTGCAGGTGCTCGTCGAGCACTTCTCGCGGCAACTCGACGAGGGCAGGACTCTCCCTGAGCTCCCCGCCTGGTTCCACCGCGAGAACAAGTGGCGGGCGGCACGCTACGGACTCGACGCCCGCGTCATCGTCGACGCCGCAGGCACCCAGCGCCCCGTACGGGAGCACCTGACCGAGACGCTCGAGTCACTCGCCCCCGTCGCGGTGGAGTTGGGGTGCGGACGCGAGTTCGGCGGCGTGGGGACGATCCTGGAGGGCGGCGCCAGCTACGCGCGGCAGCTCACCGTCGCCGATGCCGCGGGCGGCGATCTCACCGCCGTGGTGCAGCACCTGATCCGCGAGTTCCGTTCCGGTCCGGAGTCGTCGACCGACGAGGACTGACACTCCCGGCGCCTTTCAGTCCTCCACGAGACGGCGTGCGAGACCTTCGTCGAGGACCACGTCGGTGATGAGTCCGGCCGCCAGAGCAGCCCGGAGACTCACCAACTTCGGGATACCGGAGACAACGCAGACACGGCGAGGGACACGGCGCAGACGATCGAGCCCGGGGCCGGTCGCCCTCGCGTTGACGCGGATGTCCCGCCAGGAACCATCTGATCGGAAGAAGACCGTCGCGACATCGCCGATCGCGTGGTCCTCACGCAGGCTGCGGTAGTCGTCCCGCCCGAGGTAGCCGCCGACGTAGACACGGCTCGGCACCTCCGCCGCAGGGGAACCCAGGCTGAAGACGGCGACGTCCATCTTGGCCTGAAGGTCGAGCACACGCCGCGTGCTCCGCTCCCTCCACATCGCCTCCCGGGTCGCCGGGTCGTCGAAGAAAGCGGGGACGGGGAACTGCTGCACCTGCGCGCCGAAGGCACTGCCGAACCGCTGCAGGATGTCGCTGGAGTATTCGACGCCGGTCGTCTGGGTGTTCCCGGCACCGTTGAGCTGCACGAACGTGGTGTTGTGCGTCTCCTTCTGAGTGAGTCCACGGCTCACCGCACTGATCGTCGAGCCCCACGCGACTCCGATGACCATGTTCGAATCGACGAACTGGGACAGCAGACGACCCGCCGTGAGCGCCACGCGCTCGAGACGTTCGACTTCGCTGAGTATCTCCGGCATCGGCACCACGTGTGCAGCCACACGGTGCCGGTCACGGATGCGCTGCTCGAGCATCCCGAGACGTTCGAGCGGCGAATTGATCCGGATGTCGACCAGGCCGCTTTCCCTGGCGAAGCTCAGCAGGCGGGACACGGAGGATCGGGAGGTGCCGAGTTCCTGCGCGATGACTTCCATCGTCTTGTCCTGCATGTAGTAGAGCTGCGCGGCGGTGAGCGCCGCGATCAGCTTGCTGTCGCGCGTTTCCGCGGCCTGACCGACCATCGTGACCTCCTCACCCCCGATCCTTGCACATATGTGCAGTGGGCTTGCGCGAGATGCCACACAGGTCGATGCTGGTTGGCAAGTAAGGAAGAGAGGGTCGACGATGATCGATTCCACACACTCGTCTGCGGAGCGCGCAGAGGTCAGCACCGTCCGTGAGTCCGGACGTACGAGCATCCTCGTCATCGGTGGCGGGATCAACGGGATCTCCACGTTCCGCGATCTGGCACTGCAGGGAGTGGACGTCGTCCTCGTCGAGCGCGGCGACTTCGCCTCCGGCGCGTCCTCCGCATCGAGCCACATGATCCACGGTGGGATCCGGTACCTCGAGAACGGTGAGTTCCGCCTCGTGCGCGAGTCGGTGGAAGAGCGCAACGGCCTGCTCAAGATCGCTCCGCACTACGTCAAGCCGCTGCAGACGACGATCCCGATCTACTCCACCTTCTCCGGCATCCTCTCCGCTCCCCTGCGGTTCCTCACGCACAAGAGCGGCAAGCCGCAGGAGCGCGGCGCCTTCCTCATCAAGGTCGGTCTCACGATCTATGACACGTTCTCGCGCGACGGCGGAATGGTCCCGCGGCACCGCTTCCTCGGTCGGAAGAAGTCGTTGGCCGAACTGCCTTCGCTCGACCCGCGGATCAAGTACACCGCGACGTACTACGACGCCTCCATGCACGACCCGGAGCGTCTCGCTCTCGACGTGCTCCAGGACGGACGCGCAGCTCACCCGGGCGCGCATGCGCTCAACTACGTCGAAGCGATCGCCCGCGACGGCGACAAGGTGATCCTCCGCGACCGCGAGAGCGGAACCGAGTTCTCCGTGCAGGCCGATGTCGTGGTGAACGCCTCGGGCCCCTGGACGGACTTGACGAACGATGCGCTCGGCGAGGACACGAGGTACATGGGCGGCACCAAGGGGTCGCACATCGTGCTCGACCACCCCGAGCTGCTCGAGGCCACGCAGGGCCGTGAGATCTTCTTCGAGCACTCCGACGGCCGTATCGTCCTGATCTACCCGCTCAAGGGGCGGGTCCTGGTCGGCACGACCGACATCGACGCCGACCCGCGCGAAGTGCCGGTGTGCACCGAGGAGGAGGTCGACTACTTCTTCGACCTGATCCACCACGTCTTCCCGACGATCCCGGTGGCGCGTGACCAGATCGTCTACAAGTTCTCGGGTATCCGCCCGCTGCCGCGTCATGAGGACACTGCACCGGGCTTCGTCTCCCGCGACTACCGCATCGAAGTCGACCAGAAGGGCGCGGTACCGCTCGTGAGCCTCGTCGGCGGCAAGTGGACGACGTTCCGCGCGCTCGGCGAGTCGCTCTCCGATGTCGTGCTCGGCCTGCTCGGTCGTACCAGGACAGTCTCGACGGCCGGGCGCGCAATCGGCGGCGGCCGCGAGTTCCCGCGTACGGAGAAGGCGAAGCGCCTCTGGGTTCAGGAGAACCTCGCCGGCGCCGGCGCACGTGCCGACCGCCTGATCGCACGCTACGGCACCCGCGCCGCCCAGGTCTGGGAGTATGTCGAGCAGGGTACCGACGAGCCGCTCGCGAAGGGCGACCTCTCGACCCGCGAACTCGAATGGATGGTGCACAACGAGATGGTGAGTCGCCTCGAAGACGTCGTGCTGCGGCGCACCAGCATCGCCTTCACCGGAAACGCGGACGCCGAGGTCCTCGATGAGATCGCCGATGCGCTCGCACCGATGCTCGGCTGGGATCGCTCGCGTCACGACGCCGAGCTCGACCAGACACGTCAGCTGCTCAACGAGCGGCACGGACTCGATATCCAGTCCCGCACCCGCGGCTGACTGGACTTCGGACAGCCGCCCTCCTCGCGGCGCAACCCCCATAACGTGTCGGGGCAGAGGGGCCTCGACACACAAGAAAGGTCAAAGAAGACATGGCTGATGTGAATCTCGGTCTCTACTTCCTCTCGGAGTTGGTCGGCACAGCGATGCTCGTCCTCCTCGGATGTGGTGTCGTGGCCAACGTGGCCCTTGCGAAGAACAAGGGCTTCGGCGGCGGCTTCCTGATGGTCAACTGGGGATGGGGCCTCGCGGTCTTCGCCGGTGTGCTCGTCTCCGCGTACTCCGGTGCGATCATCAACCCGGCTGTCGGCATCGGACTCTTCGTCGCCGGCAAGATCTCGTTCGTGATGTTCCTCACCGCGACGGCGGCTGAGCTCCTCGGCGCGATCCTCGGTGCGATCGTCGTGTGGCTCGCATACAAGCAGCACTTCGACGAGGAGCCGGAGGCCGCCAACAAGCTCGGCGTCTTCTCGACCGGTCCCGCGATCCGCTCCTACGGGTGGAACCTCGTCACGGAGATCATCGGAACGTTCGTCCTCGTGTTCGTCATCTTCGCGTTCGCGGACTACGGCGACATCCAGGTCGGCACGCCCGGAGGCCTCGGACCGCTCACCGCGCTCCCGGTCGCACTGCTCGTGGTCGGTATCGGCGCATCGCTCGGTGGTCCGACCGGCTACGCCATCAACCCCGCCCGTGACCTCGGCCCGCGCATCGCTCACGCGATCCTGCCGATCAAGGGCAAGGGCGCCAGCGACTGGTCCTACTCGTGGGTTCCCGTCGTCGGTCCGCTCATCGGTGGTGTGATCGCCGCACTCGCAGCGCCCGTGCTGCTCGGCCTCGCCGGCTGATCGACACCCCATCCGCACTGGAATTCAAAGGAGAGCACAAGTGGCTGACTACATCATCGCCATCGACCAGGGAACCACGTCGAGCCGCGCGATCATCTTCGACAAGAAGGGCAGCATCGTCGCGACCGGACAGAAGGAGCACGAACAGATCCTTCCGAAGGCCGGCTGGGTCGAACACGACGCGGCGGAGATCTGGCGCAACGTGCAAGAGGTCATCGGCTTGGCCCTGGGCCGCGCCGACCTGACGCGCCACGACATCGCGGCCGTCGGTATCACCAACCAGCGCGAGACCGCCGTCGTGTGGGACAAGAACACCGGCAAGCCGATCTACAACGCGATCGTCTGGCAGGACACCCGCACGCAGGAGATCGTCGACCGCCTGGCGGCCGACGGCGGTGTCGAGCGGTTCAAGCCGATCGTCGGTCTGCCCCTCGCGACGTACTTCTCGGGGACCAAGATCGCGTGGATCCTGGAGAACGTCGAGGGGGCCCGCGAGAAGGCGGAAGCAGGCGACCTGCTCTTCGGCACCACCGACTGCTGGGTTCTCTGGAACCTCACCGGTGGCGCCGACGGAGGCGTGCACGCGACCGACGTCACCAACGCGTCCCGCACGATGTTCATGGACCTCGAAACCCTCGAGTGGCGCGATGACATCCTCGAAGCGTTCGGCGTGCCGCGCTCGATGATGCCGGAGATCCGTTCCTCGTCCGAGGTGTACGGCACTGCAGAGAGCTCCTCGCTCCTGCGGGAGACGCCGATCGCCGGCATCCTCGGCGACCAGCAGGCCGCGACGTTCGGGCAGGCCGCCTTCCAGACCGGCGAGAGCAAGAACACCTACGGCACGGGCTGCTTCCTGATCTTCAACACGGGCGAAGAAGTCGTCCACTCGAAGAACGGGCTGCTCACCACCGTCGGCTACAAGCTCGGCGACGGACCGACCCACTACGCACTCGAAGGATCGATCGCCGTCACCGGGTCGCTCATCCAGTGGCTGCGCGACCAGCTCGGCATCATCTCCTCGGCGCCTGAGGTCGAGAAGCTGGCGGAGCAGGTCGAGGACAACGGCGGCGTGTACATCGTCCCCGCGTTCTCGGGACTGTTCGCTCCCTACTGGCGTCCGGACGCCCGGGGTGCGATCGTCGGCCTCACCCGGTATGCGAACAAGAACCACATCGCGCGCGCCGCGCTGGAGGCCGTGGCCTTCCAGACCCGCGACGTGCTGGATGCGGTCAACGCCGATGCCGGTGTGGATCTGACGGAGCTCAAGGTCGACGGCGGCATGGTCGCCAACGACGCGCTCATGCAGTTCCAGGCGGACGTTCTCGGTGTCCCCGTCGTGCGCCCGGTCGTCGCCGAGACCACGGCGCTCGGTGCCGCCTACGCCGCCGGTCTCGCCGTCGGCTTCTGGAACGGTCTGGATGACCTCTCCGCGAACTGGCAGGAGGACAAGCGCTGGGAGCCGTCGATGGATGAAGCCGAGCGCGACCGCCAGCTCCGGTTGTGGCGCAAGGCCGTCACGAAGTCCATGGACTGGGTCGACGAAGACGTCAAGTAACAGCGTCGAGTGAAGCGAAGCGGGTCCGGAGTTCACCTCCGGACCCGCTTCTCGCGTCTTCCTGCATCCTCACGAGGAGGCCGAGGCTTCGGCCCCGTGCTCCCCCGGAACCGCAGCCAGCACCGCGAGGAAGGCCCTGGCCACCGTCCGGGGCGCAGCCTGGTCCCAGGCCACGTACTCGACGCGCCGGGGACCGTCGAGCACGTCGATGGTCACGACATCGGCGCCCGATCGCGCCACCGTCCCCGGTGCGAGAAGCGTGACCGCCAGCCCCGCCTCGACGAGCCCGAGGATGAGAGTGGCCGAGTCGGCTTCGAACGCGACATCCCTCGTCACTCCCGCGGACGTGAACGCGGCGTCGCTCTGCGCCCGGCCGGAGGTCGCAGCCGGGAAGTCCGCGAAGGTCTGATCGGCCAGGTCCTCGATCCGAATCGCTTCCGCGCCCGCAAGAGCGTGCCCGCGAGGGACCGCCGCCACGAGTCGGTCACGCGACAGGACACGTGCTGCCACGCCGACCGGGTCCACGCCGTCGCGCAGGCCCAGAAGCGCCACATCGAGGTCGCCGCGACGAAGCCGAGCGACGAGCGTGTCGCTGTTTCCCACCTGCAGTTCGACTCGTGCTTGTGGGTGTTGTCCACGAAAGGCCACGAGTACGGCGGGGAGATCGATGGCCGTCACGGTCGGGATGACACCGATCCGGAGAGTCCCCACCACCGCGCCGTCGACAGCGGCGGCATCCTCCCGTGCCTGTTCCGCCGCCCGGACCGCGGCACGTGCATGCCCGACGAACGCCTCGCCGGCCTCGCTCAATCGCACGCTCCGACTCGACCTGATGAACAGTCGCCGGCCGAGTTCCCGCTCGAGTGCAGCGATCTGGTGGCTGAGGGCCGACTGAGTCACGAAGCAGCGCTCAGCGGCCCTGGTGAAGCTCGAGGTGGCAGCAACCTCCACGACGTACCGGAGCTGTTGGAGTTCCATGTATCCATGATCAGCCCTCATGCAAGTGGTGACAACCATGCGTTGGACTCATCGGATCACGGCGCGCACGCTGGAGGTATGAACCGCGTGATGCTCGTGCTCCTCACCGCCCTCGCACCGATCTCCTGGGGGACCACCTATCTCGTGACGACAGAACTCCTCCCGCCCGGGCACCCTCTGTTCGCCGCGCTCCTGCGCTCCCTCCCCGCCGGCCTTCTCGCCGTCGTCGTGAGCCGACGGCTTCCGCACGGTTCGTGGTGGTGGAAGTCGATGGCACTCGGCGCACTCAACATCGGCGCGTTCTTCCCTCTCCTGTTCCTCGCTGCCGAACGCCTCCCCGGCGGGGTGGCGGCAGCGGTTGCCGGTGCTCAACCGGTCATCGTGCTGGCTCTCGGTTCGCTCGTGCTGCAGGAGCGCATCCGACCGCTCACCGCGGCTGCCGCCGTCGTCGGAGCAGGCGGTGTCGCCCTGGTCGTCCTCGGCCCTGCGGCGGATCTCGATCTCTGGGGAGTCCTCGCCGCGCTGGGCGGTGTCACCGCGACCGGAATGGGGATGATCCTCACCAAGCGCTGGGGCAGGCCGAGCGGGGTCGGACCGGTGGCCTACGCCGGCTGGCAGCTCGGCGCCGGAGGGCTTCTGCTGCTGCCGGTCACTCTGCTCGTCGAAGGGGTGCCATCGCGGATCGACGGTGAAGCCACGCTCGGGTATCTGTGGCTCGGCACGGTGGGCGGGATTGTCGCCTACTCGCTCTGGTTCCGCGGGGTCCAGCAACTGCCGGTGATCGTGCCGGGGCTCCTCGCGCTGCTCTCCCCGATCGTCGCGACCCTGCTCGGTGCGCTCGTCGCGGGCGAGTGGTTCACGCCACTCCAGGCCATCGGGTTCGTGCTGACGCTCGGCGCGTTGGTGCTGGGCCAGATCGTTGCGCGTCCGGCGGCAGGACCGGGACGTCCCGCCGCCTCGGCGGTCGCGCCCGTGCTCACCGCACCGCGCTGACCAGGCTCAGCCCTTGCCGAAGAGCTTCTGGATCTCCGCGAGATCGGCCTCGCTGGGAGCCTGGGGGGCATTACCCAGCCCGAAGCCCGACCCCGTGGGTGCGGCCGAGGAGGTGATGCCCGCGTTCTCCGCAGCGCGCTTGGCCGGGTTGCCCGAACGAGAACCGCCGGAAGACTTGCCCTTCTTGCCCTTCCCCCGCTTCGAGGAAGCACCGGGACGTCCCATGCCGGGCACCGCCCCCATACCGGGGATGTTGGGCGTGCCCCCTCGGGCCACCGTCTTCATCATCTTCGCGGCCTGCTCGAAGCGCTGCACGAGCTGGTTCACGTCGGTGACCGTCATGCCGGCACCACGGGCGATGCGCAGACGGCGCGAGCCGTTGAGCACCTTCGGGTTTCGCCGCTCCCCCGGCGTCATCGAACGGATGATGGCTTCGGTGCGATCGATCTCACGCTCGTCGAAGTCCTCGAGCTGCTGCTTCATCTGCCCCATGCCCGGAAGCATCCCGAGCATCTTCTTCATCGAACCCATCTTCTTCATCTGCTGAAGCTGGTCGAGGAAGTCCTCGAGGGTGAAGGCCTCGGTCGCAAGCTTCTCGGCCATCTTCATGGCCTCTTCCTCGTCGAAGGCCTGCTGGGCCTGCTCGATGAGGGTCAGGATGTCGCCGAGGTCGAGGATCCGGCTCGCCATACGGTCGGGGTGGAACGGCTCGAGGTCTTCGAGGCGCTCGCCCGTCGACGCGAAGATGATCGGACGGCCGGTCACGGAGGCCACGGAGAGAGCCGCGCCACCACGCGCGTCGCCGTCGAGCTTCGACAGCACGACGCCGGTGAAGTCGACACCCTCCTGGAACGCCTTGGCCGTGTTGACGGCATCCTGACCGATCATCGCGTCGATGACGAACAGGACCTCGTCGGGGGTGACCGCCTTGCGGATGTCGGCGGCCTGCTTCATGAGCTCGGCGTCGACGCCGAGACGGCCGGCCGTGTCGATGATCACGACGTCGTGCTGCTGACGTCGCGCATACTCGACACCATCGCGCGAGACCTTCACCGGATCCCCGACGCCGTTGCCGGGCTCCGGCGCGTAGATGGTGGCGCCGGCCTGCTCCGCCACGACCTGGAGCTGGTTGACGGCGTTCGGGCGCTGAAGGTCGGCGGCGACCAGGAGGGGCGTGTGCCCTTCGCCCTCGAGCTGCTTCGCAAGCTTGCCCGCGAACGTCGTCTTACCCGAACCCTGCAGACCCGCGAGCATGATCACGGTCGGAGCGGTCTTCGCGAACTGCAGCCGACGCTGCTCGCCGCCGAGGATCTGGACGAGCTCCTCGTTGACGATCTGCACGACCTGCTGCGCGGGGTTCAGCGCCTTGTTGACCTCGTCGCCGAGCGCGCGCTCACGCACTCTGGCGGTGAAGTCCTTGACGACGACGAGCGCGACGTCGGCGTCGAGCAGCGCGCGACGGATCTCCCGTACGGTGCCGTCGACGTCGGCCGCGGTGAGCTTTCCCTTCGTGCGAAGGTTGCGGAAGGTCTCGGTGAGCCGATCGGAGAGCGTGCCAAAGGTAGCCATGGTGCTGTCGATTCTACGCGAGCGGAGCCTCCACGCTCAGCGCGGCACGGAGCTCGGCCGCCTCGCGAGGTCAGTCCGACCAGGGAAGGTCGTGAATCGTCCCCAGCGCATCGGCGAGCAGGGCTTCCGGAGTACCCCGGCCGGCCCCCTGCTCGGCCCAGACCCGCAGCGATGAGAAGACGGCCGCGGCGTGCGCGGCGCCGAGGATGTCGGCACGCACCGCGTCGACCCCGGAACCGCGAGCCGCGCGCGACACCCCTGCAGAAAGCTTCGCCAGACGCAGACCGGTGTCGCGAACGAGTTCGTCCTCGAGCCCCATGGCTGCCGCGTTACGGAGCGCGAGAGCCAATGCATCGGGCGCGAAGTCTCGGACGACGAGCAGAAGGATGCCACGGACGGCTCCCCCCGTCGCGCGCGTCCCGAGCTCTTCGAGGGACTCGAGCGCGTCCTCGATCCGCTCGTCGACGCCGGACCACAACACGTCACTCTTCGAAGTGAAGTAGTTGAAGAAGCTCGATCGGCTCACGCCTGCGCGCTGAGTGATGTCGGCCACCGATGTGCCGTCGTACCCGCGTTCGAGAAAGAGCTCGCATGCGGCCTCCGCGAGAGTCTCGCGGGACGACGCCTTGGGGCGCCCTGCACGGCCGGTGGAACTCATGCTCTCACGCTACCGCGCGCGGCCGGCATGCATCCGATGCGCCTCGTCGGGAGTATTGTTAGACCCAATCCAACTAGTCGATGATGGGAGACGTTCATGCTGGACATCCTCGCTCCGGGACTGGCTCCGGACCTCGTGCCGTACGCCGAAGGGTGGGAACTGCAGCGCCGCGTTCACACCGAGGTGGTGGACGGAAGTCGACCGGACACGCTGATCCTGCTCGAGCACGAGGCGGTCTACACCGCCGGCAAGCGCACCGAGCCGCACGAACGCCCTCAGGACGGCACACCCGTCATCGACGTCGACCGCGGGGGGAAGATCACCTGGCACGGACCCGGCCAGCTCGTCGGGTATCCCATCGTCCGGCTCCCCGAACCGATGGACGTCGTCGCTCACGTGCGGCGACTGGAACGCATCCTGATCGACGTGCTCCGCCCTCTCGGAGTGGACGGGTACCAGGTCGACGGACGGAGCGGCGTCTGGGTTCGTCGCCCGCTCTCGGAGGACAAGGTCGCGGCCATCGGCGTGCGAGTGCAGCAGGGCGTCACGATGCACGGTTTCGCGATCAACTGCGACAACAGCCTCTTGGGGTTCCGCGGGATCATCCCGTGCGGCATCACCGATGCCGGAGTCACCACCGTGAGCGAGATCGTCGGAGCCGACATCTCCCCCGCCGACGTCATCGATCACGTCACGACCGCCTTCCTCACCGAGTACGCAGGAGTTCCCGCATGACCGCCGCCCCCGAAGGACGCAAGCTCCTCCGATTGGAGGTCCGCAACGCCGAGACCCCCATCGAGCGCAAGCCCGAGTGGATCAAGACCAAAGCGAAGATGGGCCCCGAATACACGGCGCTGCACTCTCTCGTGAAGAGCGAGGACCTGCACACGGTGTGTCAGGAAGCCGGCTGCCCGAACATCTACGAGTGCTGGGAGGACCGGGAGGCGACGTTCCTCATCGGGGGCTCGCAGTGCACCCGCCGCTGCGACTTCTGCCAGATCGACACCGGCAAGCCCGACGCCTACGACACCGACGAGCCCCGCCGCGTCGCCGAGAGCGTCGTGCGCATGAACCTCCGCTACGCCACGGTGACGAGCGTCGCGCGGGACGACCTCCCCGACACGGGCGCCTGGCTCAACGCCGAGACCGTCCGGAAGATCCACGAGCTCAACCCGAACACCGGCGTCGAACTGCTCGCGAACGAGCACAACGCCGATCCGGCCTTCCTCGGGCAGATCTTCGATGCCCGCCCTGAGGTGTTCGCGCACAATGTCGAGACCGTGCCCCGCATCTTCAAGCGCATCCGTCCGGCGTTCCGCTACGAGCGCTCACTCGATGTGCTCACGCAGGCCCGCGACGCCGGTCTGATCACGAAGTCGAACCTGATCCTGGGGATGGGCGAGGAACCGGAGGAGGTCGTCCAGGCGTTGCACGACCTCCATGACGCCGGCTGCGACATCATCACGATCACGCAGTACCTGCGTCCGTCACCGCGCCATCACCCCGTCGCGCGCTGGGTGAAGCCGGCCGAGTTCGTGGAGTTCAAGGAAGAGGCCGAGCGCATCGGCTTCCTCGGCGTCCTCGCCGGCCCCCTCGTGCGCTCGTCTTACCGTGCGGGTCGTCTGTGGGCACAGTCGATGGTGTCGAAGGGACGGGAGATCCCCGAGCACCTCGCGCATATCGCGGACAGCGCGGACCTCGGTTTCGCACAGGCCGTCTGACCACGCCCGGGTCGCAGGCGCCACCCGCGGCGGCGGCGCCTCAGTCGGCGCTCATCACCGACTGGACGGAACCGTCCGAGCCGAGGTTGACGAGCAGGACATCGTCGGACGAGCTGTCGTCCAGGGCGTACTCGAGCACGGCGAAGGGTTCCGAACCGCCGTGCTCGTCGGCCAGGATCGTCATGCTCATCAGTCGGAGCGAGCGGATGATGTCCACCGCGGCGTCGCCCGACACATCGACGAGGACGTCAGGGAGGTCGTCGCCGTAGGCCTCCTGCTGCTGCAGGATGTACTCGGTCACCTCGCTGGTGCGGTCGTCCACCTCGGCCAGCATGCCGCGACGTGCCGTCCCGTCCACGTTCTCGAGGCCGGCGATGAGTCCGGCGGCGATGTCGAGCGCGTCGGCGGACACATCATCCTGGTCCGGCGCGGTCAGATCGACGGTGACGCTCTGGTCACCGAGCTCCACGGTCTCCGACCAGAAGATCGAGCCGTCGGGGCCCGAGGACAGGAGTCCGAAGTAGTCGTGTTCGATCGCCATAACGCTATGAAACCAGCCTCGTGCTCACGGCGGTAGTCCCGTCCTCAGCCGACCAGGGATTGGACGAAGACATGAGGCGTGAAACCGGTGAGATCGTCGATCCCCTCCCCCTGCCCGAGGAGCTTGACCGGGATGCCGGTGCGCTCTTGAACGGCCAGCACGAACCCGCCCTTGGCCGAGCCGTCGAGCTTGGTGAGGACGAGCCCCGTGACGCCCGCGTGCTCGAGGAAAGCCTCTGCCTGCATCACGCCGTTCTGCCCGGTGGTCGCGTCGAGGACGAGAAGGACCTCGCTGATGGGCGCCTGCTTCTCGATCACCCGCCGCACCTTGGTGAGCTCGTCCATGAGACCGCCCTTGGTGTGCAGACGCCCGGCGGTGTCGATGATCGCGATCTCGATGCCTTCGCGCTTGGCGTACTCGACAGTCTGGAAGGCGACGGAGGCGGGATCCTGACCTTCCTGCTGCGGGCGGACGATCGCTGCACCCCCGCGCTGCGCCCACGTGGCGAGCTGATCGACCGCAGCAGCACGGAACGTGTCCGCCGCACCGACCACGACACTGCGCTGGTAGCCGCGGAGGAACTTCGTGAACTTGCCGATGGTCGTGGTCTTGCCGACGCCGTTGACCCCGACGACCAGCACGACGGCAGGACGCTCGGTGAGCTTGAGGGTGGTGTCGAACTTCGCGAAGTGCTCCTCCAGGGTCTCCCGCAGCATCCGCTGCAGGTCCTGGGGATCGGTGGTGCGGTACTTGTCGACCTTCGCACGCAGTTCCTCGACGACGCGCTCACTGATGTCGGGACCGAAGTCCGCGGTGATCAGCGCTGTCTCGAGGTCCTCCCACGTGGTCTCATCGATCGTGGGTTTGACGAACATGCCGCGCAGTGCGCGACCGAGTGACCAAGACTTCTCCGCCATCCCTCCAGCCTACGGGTTGCGCGGGCGAATCGACCGCGAAGCCGACCTCGATCGGTCAGACGGCGGCGGCCGCCCTGTCTCCGACCCGCTGCCCGACGACCGCAGACACGCCGTCCTGACGCATCGAGACACCGTAGAGCGCATCCGCGATCTCCATCGTGCGCTTCTGGTGGGTGATGATGAGCAGCTGGGAGCTCTCCCGCAGCTGCTCGAACACCGTGAGCAACCGCCCGAGGTTCGCGTCGTCCAGCGCGGCCTCGACCTCGTCGAGGATGTAGAACGGGCTCGGTCGCGCCTTGAAGATCGCCACGAGCAGCGCGACGGCGGCCAGCGAACGCTCACCGCCGGAGAGGAGCGACAGCCTCTCGATCTTCTTCCCGACCGGACGCACCGACACCTCGATGCCGGTCGTCAGCAAGTTGTCGGGATCGGTCAGCGAGATGCTCCCGGTCCCGCCCGGGAAGAGCAGCGGGAAGACCTGGCCGAAGGCCTCCTTGGTGTCTTCGAAGGCGCTCGCGAAGATCGTCTCCATCCGTTCGTCGAGGTCGGCGATGATCGTCAGGAGGTCCTCCCGCGTCTGCGTCAGGTCAGCGAGCTGCTCCGTGAGGAAGGCATGGCGCTGTTCGAGCGCAGCGAACTCCTCGAGCGCCAGAGGGTTCACCCGGCCGAGTTGCGCGAGCTTCCGCTCCGCCTCGGCCAGACGACGCTGCTGGATGCGACGATCGAACGGGATGGCGGTGTCGCCGTGCCCGTCCTCGGCGGCCTGCTCCGTCCCCGGATCACGAGGAACCAGCTGATCGGGACCATATTCCGCTACAAGAATATCTTCGTCGAGTGACAGCTCGGACGACACCCGCTCGAGCAGGCTGCTCAGGTGCAGCTTCTTCTCGTGGATCTGCAGTTCGAGCCCGTGCACGCTCTCCGTCAGCCCCGCCAGGCGTTCCCGGAGCGACGTCTCCTGGGCACGCAGGGCAACGAGTTCCTGGTTCTGCGCCGACCGCGCCGCCTCGGCTTCGGCGAGAGCGACACGGGCTTCGGTGACCGATCGGTCGAGCGAGTCGAGGATGCGCGGGAGTTCGTCGGCCACCCCGGAGGCAGCCTCGCGCTGAGCGCGACGGATCACGGCACGGCGTGCGGCTTCCGCCGCGGCATCCCGCTCCTGTTCGCGTTGCCGTTCGAGACTCGCCACCCTCGCCTGGGCGGCGCGCACCCGCTCACGCAGAGTCTCGATCTCGAGACGTGACCGCAGTTCTCCCTCCCGGGCGAGTTCGAGCGCCTCCAGGAGTCCGTCGCGAGCGGAAGCGTCGAGTACCGGGCGCGGTGTGGCGATCGCCTCGTCCAGTGCGGCTTTCGCATCGGTGGCCTTCGCCTCGGCGTCGGCAACGGCGGTCTGCGCCTGGGCGAGCCCCGTCTCGAGTCGTTCGCATTCGGCGACCGCGGACTCGTGCCGCACCGTGACCCGGTTCAGCTGCTCCGCATGCGTGGCGAGAGCGGCGTCGTGTTCGCGGAGAGCCCGCAGCGCATCCTTCGCCTGGCGCCGGGCCGTCTCCACCGCTTCGTTCGCATCCTCCCGAGCCTCACGGAGGGAGTCGACCACGATCTGGACCTCGGCGAGGCGTTCCGCTGCGGCATCCCGCTCCGCGGCGAGCTCGAGCCGTGAGCGCTCGCCTCCGGACCCGGTTCGCAGGGTGTGCGCCGTGATCACATCGCCACCGACAGTCACGATCGTCGTGGACGTGTCACCCGCCGTGTCGAGCGCTGTGCGCGCAGCACGAGCCGCATCCAGGTCGTTCGCGATGAGGACATGGGACAGGATGCCGAGAACACCATCGGGGGCGGTGACGGTCTCCACCGCAGGCGTGACACCGTCGATGGGTGCGACGACCACGGACCGGGGGGCAGGTACGTCCGCGACGACGAAGTCGACCACTCCCCGGCGATGCTCGGCCGCCTGCTCGGCCTGCGCGAAGGCATCGGCGGCGGTATCGATGAGCACGCCCTCGGCGAGCGGGCCCAGCACCGCCGCGATCGCTGCTTCGAAGCCGGCGCGGACCTGCACGGAGTCACCGACGAGCCCGCGCACGCCCCGCCCGCCGGCTTCGACGACCTCTGCCGCTCCACCGGACAGCGCCAGTGCACTGCTCAGCGCGGCGGCCTTCGCCGTCAGAGCATCGACCTCACGCTCAGCGGTGTGCAGGCGCTCGCGCAGGGTCTCCCGTTCCGCTTCCGCCGCCGTGGAGGCGCGTTGGGCACTGTCGTACGCGGCGGCGTACTCGACGGCGGTGCCCTCGGGCGCCTCGGCATCGTCGATCGCCTCGAGCGCCTCCGCGGCCTCCCGACGACGCATGTTCGCCGCTTCGAGCGCATTCTCCTGCCGGAGAACGGCCCCACGCACCGCGGCGAGGGCCGAGGAGGCCGCGTCGGCCGTGCCACGCAGCGCGGAGATGCGCATGTCGTACTCGGAGACCAGTGCGCTCTGCTCGGCGATGTCCGCGTCGAGCGTGTCCAGTTCTGCGCGGGCCTGCACCACTTCGCGGCTCGCCGACGCGGCCGCGTCCTGCGCATCCCCCAGCCCCGCGGAGATCACGTCGATCTCTTCCTTCGCCTCGTCGATCGTGGCCTGAGTGACGGTGACCGTGGTGACGGCGGCGTCGTCCTCCTCCGATCCGAGCAAGGCGAGGCGCTGATTCGCCAGCGTGTAGAGGCCGCGCATCCGCTCCTGCACCTGCTCCAGCCCGAAGGCGACGCTGCGCGCCTCGTCGACGGCGACCGAGTTCTGCTCGTGCTCGAGGCGCGCGATGCTCGCCCGCACCGTCTCCGCCTGGTCCGACAGCACCAGGCGTTCGGTGTGGCGTTCGTGCTCGGTGCGCGTGTGGTCGGCCAGAGCGGTGCGCAGAGCGACCACGTCGTCGGCGAAGATCCTCGCCTTGGCATCACGGACCACGGCGGCGATGGTCTGTGCCTCCCGCGCGATCTCCGCCTGGCGCCCCAGGGGTTTGAGCTGGCGCCGGATCTCTCCGGCGAGGTCGCTCAGACGGGTGAGATTGGTCTGCATGGCGTCGAGCTTGCGGAGGGTCTTCTCCTTGCGTCGCCGATGCTTGAGGATTCCGGCGGCCTCCTCGATGAAGCCCCGTCGATCCTCCGGGGAAGCCTGCAAGACCGTGTCCAGACGTCCTTGACCCACGATCACGTGCATCTCGCGCCCCAGACCTGAGTCGCTCAAGAGCTCCTGCAGGTCGAGAAGACGGCAGCCCTCGCCGTTGATCGCATACTCGCTCGAACCGTTCCGGAACAGCGTGCGGCTGATCGTCACCTCGGCGTACTCGATCGGCAGAGCGCCGTCGGCATTGTCGATGGTGAGCTGCACCTCGGCGCGCCCGAGCGGACCGCGGGTCGAGGTGCCCGCAAAGATCACGTCCTCCATCTTGCCGCCGCGCAGGGTCTTCGCCCCCTGCTCCCCCATCACCCAGGCGAGGGCGTCGACGACATTGGACTTTCCGGAGCCGTTCGGACCGACGATGCAGGTGACACCGGGCTCGAACACGAAACTCGTCGGCTGCGCGAACGACTTGAACCCTTTGAGCGTCAGGCTCTTCAGATGCATGCGGGCACCGCTCGTCCGGGGGGAATCACGCGGCTACGCTACCGGAATTCCGGGCCGGAACGGTGATCCCGCGCGGATGCCCACGGAACCGGATGGCGGCGCGACACGCCGAGTCCGAGACGAGATGCTTGACGTCTCCGGCGCGCGTTCGCTACGGTGGCGTGCGGATCGCCACACGAAAGGAGGTTACCGATGATGATTCAGCTCAACGCACAGGCCACTGGCCTCGCCGCGCCCGCGCATTTCGCGCCGCGCCCTGCGTTCTCGGTAACCGCCGGCGTCCGCTCGAGCGCGCTCTGCTAGAACCGCACCCCGAGAATCCCGGCCCGTAGTGGGCCGTCTCCGGTCGGTCCTTCCGCGCCCCACCCTTTGATCTGCTCCAGATCACGGATCTTCCGCCGCCTTCGGCATCTGCGTCTTCGCAGACCCGAGGAGCCGCATCCTTCCGCACCGTCCCCGACTGCTTCGGCGGTCGGGCGTCGGTGCTTCCGCACCCCATGTCACCATCACTCACGAAGGAATCACCGTGAACACCACGTTGCACCGCAGCGTCTCCCACCCGCCCGATATCGAGGACCGTGAGGTCCTCCAGATCCCCCGTCCCGACGAACTGCGCCGCCTCTCGCTCGCGGATCGTCTCTCCCTCCGGATCGGCCTCTGGCTGTTCCAGAGGGCGCAGCGCCCGCAGCGACACCGCCGCGGCCTGTACATCGACCCGTCCGAGCTGTTCCTCCTCGGAGAGCAGCGCCACCGCTCCGCCGCCGAGTCGTCCGCCCTGCTGACGTTCGACATGCAGCGGGGGATGCGCTGACGGACGTCCGACCGTGACAGCTCCCCCATCCCCGCGCCGCATCCGCCCGTGCTCGTCACGGGCGGATGCGGGCACCCGCTCCACACACCGGCTCCCTCTGAAGCCCCACTCGAAGGAAAAGACATGACGACCATCGAACCGACGATCACCCCCTTGGTGGTGCCGGTCTCCCTGGACGATGACGACGCCGCGGACTTCCGCGCATACGGCGAACTCAACCGGCGAATCTGCGACGAGCAGGTCGGTCTGCCCGATCTTGCTCCGGACGCCGCGCAGATGCTCCCGGACTGGCAGGACGACACCGATTCACTCGACCTCGGTTTCGTCGCACGCGTGGACGACGAGATCGTCGGGATGATCACGGTCTCCTTCGCGCAGGAGGCCGAGGCGCACGCCGCGGAGCTTGACCTGCTGGTGCCGGAAGCGCACTGGGGCCGGGGCGTCGAGGATGCCCTGCTCGCCCGCGCCGAAGCGGAAGCGCGTGCGCGTGGTCGGAGTCTTCTGCAGCTCTGGAGTCTCCACCGGCCGAAGGAAGCCGACCGGATGCTCATTCCGCGCACCGGGTGGGGTCGCATCCCGGCGACCCCGCTCTCCGACCTGGCCGAGGCGAACGGGTTCGTCCTGGAGCAGGTCGAGCGCAACAGCGAGTTCGACCTCCGGAGCGACCCTGCCCCCTTGCGCACCGCGCTGGACGACGCGCTCGCAGTGGCCGGAGCCGACTATCGCGTCATCGAGTGGAACATGCCGACCCCGCCGGAGCTGCGGGACGGCTTCGCCGGGGTCCTCGCGCGGCTCTCGACGGATGCGCCGAGCGGCGACATGGACTTCCCCGAGGAGGCCTGGGACGCGGAGCGCGTCGTGCGCCGCGAAGCGCGTCTCCTCGGTGCAGGTCAGGCCGTCTCGGTCGTCGCCGTCGAACACGTGTCCACCGGAGAGCTCGTCGCCTACAACGAGCTTCTCATCGCGGCCGACCGCACCGGGGTCACGCACCAGTTCGGCACTCTGGTCAGTAAGGACCACCGGGGGCATCGTCTCGGCACGATCGTGAAGTGTGCGAACCTGCTCCGCTGGCGGGAGCTGATGCCGGATTCCACCGTGGTCTCCACCTTCAACGCGGAGGAGAACCGGCCGATGCTGAACATCAATGAGGCGATCGGCTTCGTCCCGGTGTCCTACGCCGGCGGCTGGCAGCGCGCTCTCTGAGACAAGTGCGGGCCCGATCTCATTCGACGGGATGACCTCGGGTCCGCATCGTCATCCGCCAGGCCGACGACCCAGGGCGGGGCGACGGAGAGGCTGGGATCATGAATGTTCCTGTGATCGAAGCCCACGCCCTCAGCAAGACCTTCGGGATGACCCGCGCACTCGCCGGTGTCGACCTCGCGATCGGTCGCGGCGAGTCCGTCGCGATCATGGGTGCCTCCGGTTCCGGCAAGACAACGCTCCTGCACGTTCTGGCGGGTATCACCGCGCCCGATGCGGGAAGTGTCGTCTTCCGTCCGGCCGAAGGCGCGCCGATCGAGGTCACCGCCTTCGGGGAGTCAGCCCGTTCCCGGCTCCGGCGCGAGCGGTTCGGCTTCGTCTTCCAGCAGGGACTCCTCATCCCGGAGCTCACGGCCGTGGAGAACGTCGCCCTCGCCTCCATGATCAACGGTGTCCGGCGACGGGATGCCGTCCCGCACGCGGCCTCCTGGCTCGCCGCGCTCGGGCTCGCCGGGATGGAAGAGCGTCGGATCGGCGAGCTGTCGGGCGGGCAGGCCCAGCGGGTGGCCATCGCCCGTGCGCAGGCCACCGGTGCAGAACTGGTCTTCGCCGACGAACCGACCGGCGCCCTCGACTCGCAGACGTCGTCCGAGGTGATGGACGCACTCCTGTGGTCGACGACAGGTCAAGGGCGGACACTCGTCGTCGTGACCCACGACCCCGATGTCGCCGCGCGCTGCACCCGGACGATCGCCGTCCGCGACGGTCGCATCATCCCCTCGGCGGTGGCCGCGTGAACGGCAATGTCCTGTCCATGCTGCTGCGCCCGGCTCCCGGGCAGAACAGCGTGCTCGCGCTCCCGGTCATCGCGTTCGGTGTCGTGACGACGCTCGTCCTGACGGTGATCGGTGGAGCCCAGTCGTTCTGGGGGTGGTCCGATGACTACGCCCCTCTGTATCAGGCGCTCGCGGCGATCGCCCTCGTGCTTCTCGTCGTCCCACTGATGTCGCTCGGCGGCGCGGCGGCACGCCTGTCGGCGCGCCGCCGTGACGAACGACTCTC
>NZ_JRKC01000057.1:0-5517 GCF_000800925.1 Microbacterium sp. ZOR0019
GCTTGATCGAGGCGGGTACGCTCACCGTCTGCTCGGACATCCCCTACCCGCCGTTCGAGTTCGAGGACCCGAACTCGGAGACCGGCTATTCCGGCTTCGACATCGACCTGCTCGGCGCGATCGCCGCACAGCTCGACCTGAAGCTCTCGGTACAGGACGTGGGCTTCGATGCGCTCCAGTCCGGGACCACCCTCGCTGCCGGTCAGTGCGACGTCGGGGCATCCGCCATGACGATCACCGATGAGCGCAAGGCGAACATCGACTTCTCCGACCCCTACTACGACTCGCTGCAGTCGCTCCTGGTGCGCACGGATTCGGGCATCGAGTCCATCGACGACCTCGCCGGGAAGAACGTCGGCGTGCAGCAGGGGACGACCGGCGAAGCCTATGCGGGGGAGAACGCTCCGGAGGCACAGCTCGTGCAGTACCCGTCCGACGGTGAGCTGTGGCCGGCCATGCAGGCCGGACAGATCGAGGCGATCCTGCAGGACCAGCCGGTGAACCTCGAGCACGAGAAGGCCGACTCGAACTACAAGATCGTCGAGACCTACGAGACCGACGAGTCGTATGGCTTCGCTTTCGCGAAGGGCGAGAAGGACGCGCTGCTCGACGCGGTGAACGGAGCGCTGGCGGATCTCCGCGACAGCGGCGAGTACCAGAAGATCTACGACCAGTACTTCACGGCCAACTGAGTCCGCAGGCGAGTCGGTCGAGAGGACCTTGACGATGGCGTTGAGGCGCACCACGAAAAGCAAGCTGTACCGGTACACCGTCTATGCGGTGCTGATCGCGATCGCCGTCTGGGTGATCGTCAGCACCGACTGGGCTCGGATCGCGAACCTCTATTTCAATCCCGAGGTCGCGGTGAAGATGCTCCCGGGCATCATCACCACGGCACTCGTGAACACCCTGTGGTTCACCGCGGTGGCCTTCATCGGCGGTCTGCTGCTCGGCGTCGTGCTGGCGTTGATGAAGTTGTCCGCAATCGGTCCGTTCCGCTGGATCGCGACGTGCTGGATCGAGCTGTTCCGAGGACTTCCCGCGATCCTCACGATCTTCGCGATCGCGTTCATCCTCCCGATCGGGCTCGGCGTACCGGCGACGAAGCTCGGCGGACCGGTGGTCCTCGGACTCATCGGTCTGATCCTGGTCGCTTCGGCCTACATGGCCGAGACGATCCGCGCCGGTATCCAGGCGGTTCCGAAGGGGCAGACGGAGGCGGCGCGTTCGTTGGGCATGTCGCCGATGAAGACGACCTTCTGGATCATCGTGCCCCAGGGTTTCCGGATCATCATCCCGCCGCTGACCAACGAGTTCGTCCTGCTGTTGAAGGACACCTCGCTCCTGTTCGTGGCAGGATCCTTCATCTGGTCGAAGGAGCTCACGAACTTCGCCCGCGACGCGAGCACGCAGAACGCGAACGGAACGCCGCTGATCATGGCGGCGATCCTGTACCTGATCGTGACGATCCCGCTCACGCGCTTCAGTGCGTGGCTGGAACGACGGATGGCGAGGCAGCGATGATCACCGACCTGATCGATGTCCATGCCCCCGCGATCGACGTGCAGGGGCTCGTGAAATCCTTCGGCGACAACGAGGTGCTCAAGGGCATCGACCTCACCGTCACCAAGGGCGAGGTGGTCTGCGTGATCGGGCCCTCGGGCTCGGGGAAGTCGACGCTGCTGCGCTCGGTGAACCTGCTCGAGGAACCGACCGACGGCAAGGTGCTGATCGAGGGGATCGACATCACCGATCCCGACGTCGACATCGACCGGGTGCGCACGCGGATCGGCATGGTGTTCCAGAGTTTCAACCTGTTCCCGCACCTCGATGTGCTCGGCAACCTCACCATCGCTCAGCAGCGGGTGAAGAAGCGCTCCAAGAAGGAGGCCGAGCAGGTCGCACACGCGATGCTCGAGCGCGTGGGGCTCTCCGAGAAAGCGGATGCCTTCCCGGGGCACCTGTCGGGAGGACAGCAGCAGCGCGTGGCGATCGCGCGTGCGCTGTGCATGAACCCCGACATGATGCTCTTCGACGAGCCGACGTCGGCGCTGGACCCCGAACTGGTCGGCGAGGTGCTGCAGGTCATGCGCTCGCTGGCGGACGAGGGGATGACGATGCTCGTCGTCACGCACGAGATGGGCTTCGCGCGCGAGGTCGGGTCACGTCTCATCTTCATGGACGGTGGACACATCGTCGAAGAAGGCGACCCGCGCGAGGTTCTCAGCAACCCGCAGCATCCGCGCACGAAGGACTTCCTCTCGCGCGTGCTCTGACTCGGCACCCCGCCGCGTCCGCGCGTGGGCACTCCGTGTCTGGGCGTCGGTGCCCGTCTGCGCGTCGAGACCCCGTCTGCGCGTCGAGACCCCCGGTGACAGACGTCTGCCACCGGGGGTCTCGACGCTGAACGGGGGCGTCGAGCTCAGCTGACCGCGAGCTCGGACGCGAGGTCAGTCGACTTCGACGACCTCGGCGTCGGGGGCGTTCCGCCGGACGGACTCGATGCCGTTCAGGGCAGCGGACTTCGATGAGTAGCCCTCGCTGCTCGCGATGACCTCGCCGTTGCCTGCCTTGAGGCGGAAGCGGTGCTCGCCGGACTTGTCGGTGTACAGCTCGAACTTGCCTGCCATGAGGAGTCCTTTCTCTCTCGGATGAGGGCACCCCGCCCCCCTCGCGCCTCACGCTAGCGGTCGACGCGGATCCGGGGAAGAGCGCAGACTCAGCCGCGCGGGTGCACGGCGACGGGTTCGGGAGCGACCGCGATACGCACGCGGTCGCCGAACGAAGGATGGATCCCGGGGGCGTGCTGCACGCGCACGAGCTCGCCCGACTCGGTGCGGACCAGGGTGCGGCGCATGCTTCCCAGGAAGGTGCTCTCCTCGACCAGGGCGTCGGTCGAGGAGTCCGCCTCCGACGCGAAGTACACGTTCTCCGGCCGAAGATAGACATCGACCGGGCCATCCGCCGGCGACTGCAGGGGGAGGCGCTGTCCCCACACCAGCACATGGTCGCCCTCCGCCACGCCCGAGACGACGCTCGAGAGTCCCACGAAGGCCGCGACCCCCGCCGTGGAGGGCAGCGTGTACAGCTGCTCCGGCGAACCGATCTGTTCGATCCGTCCGGCGTTCATCACCGCGATCCGGTCGGAGACGGCGAGCGCCTCCTCCTGGTCGTGCGTGACGAAGACGGTCGTGATCCCGAGGCGCAACTGGATGCGGCGGATCTCGTCGCGCAGTTGCACCCGCACCTTCGCATCGAGCGCGGAGAGCGGCTCATCGAGCAGTAGCACCTTGGGCTCGGTCACCAGCGCTCGCGCGAGGGCCACCCGTTGCTGCTGACCGCCCGAGAGCTGATGCGGGAACCTGTCGGCCAAGTCACGCAAACCGACCAGCGCGAGCGCGTCGAGTGAGCGCTTCTCCGCCTCCGCCCTGCCGATGCCCCGCCGCCGCAGTCCGAAGGCGGTGTTGTCGGCGACCCGCAGGTGGGGGAAGAGCGAGTACGACTGGAAGACCATGCCGATGTCGCGCTTGTTCGTCGGTATGCGCGACACGTCCCCACCGCCGAGCAGCACGGCGCCGGCGTCGGCTCCTTCGAGGCCTGCGAGCACTCGGAGCAGCGTCGTCTTGCCGCACCCCGAGGGACCGAGCAGGGAGACGAACTCCCCGGGTGCGATGTCGAGGTCCACACCGTGCAGGACCCGCGTGCCGGCGTAGCTCTTCACGATCCCCTGGAGCTCGACGCGCGTGCCCTCCCCGGCACGGGCGAGCAGCAGGTTGTCCTTGGTGCGGGGCAGGGCATGGTCGACGGTCATGAGCGGGCCTTTCGTGGGCCGCGGGCGACACGGCCGATCAGGAGGAGCAGGAGGAACACGAACGCCAGCGCGAGCAGGGTGAAGATGGCCGGCGCGTACGGATCCTGTTTGTTCACCACGACCATCGCGGTCTGGAACACCTGGCGGTTGAGGAGGGAGGCGATCGTGAACTCGCCGAGCACCACGGCGATCGATATCAGCGAAGCCGCCAGGAGCCCCTGGCGGAGGTTCGGAGCGAGCACCTTGAGCACGACGACCGGCCAACTCGCTCCGAGCGAGCGTGCGGCCTCGGCGAGTGTGCGCAGGTCGGCGGCATCGATCGAAGCCTGGATCGAGCGGAAGGCGAACGGCAGCACGGTGATGCCGTAGGCGAAGGCCAGCGTCCACGTGCCGGTGCCGAGTGTGCGTCCGATCTGCAGGTAGATCGGCGCGAGACCGACGACCAGCACGATCGCGGGAATCGAGATCGGGAGGAGCACCGCGAACTCGAACGCCGGCCGGAGTCTCGGGAAGCGCAGGTTCACCAGGATCATGGTCGGTGCCAGCAGGAGCAGCACGATGGCCACGGTGACGACGGCGAGGATCAGTGAGTTGCCGAGTCCCGTCCAGATCGGCTTGAGGGTGGCGGCGGCCGCGGGATCGAACAGCGCGATCCAGCGAGCGAACGACAGACCGCCCTCGGGATCGCGCAGCGTGAAGAGGAACGTCGAGACCAGCGGGACGGCGAAGAACGCACCGACGACGATGCCGATGACCCAGCGGGTGGTGCGGGACGGACCGAGCCGGTTCACGACTGCCACCTCGCCGCGCGTCGCTGCACGAAGGAGTACAGGCCCATCACGATGCCGACGACCACGATCATGCCGAGCGCGAGGGCACCGGCGAGGTTCTCCCGCCCGAGCACGGTCTCGCTCGTGAGAGCGGTACGGATCTGGAGCGGCACGATCTGCGCCCCCTGGCTCGCGAGGGCGGCAGCTGTGGCATAGGACGAGAACGCGTTCGCGAACAGCAGCAGCAGGCTGGCGAGGAACGAGGGAGCGAGCACGGGGATGCCGACGCGCAGCCAGAAGCTCGCGCGCGTGCCACCGAGGGTGAGGTTCGCCTCCGCCCACTGTGGCTTGAGGGCAGCGAGGGCGGGCATGAAGGTGATGATCATCAGGGGGATCTGGAAGTAGAAGTAGGGGAGGATCAGGCCGGGCAGCTCGTACAGCCAGGTGCCGTTCGGGAAGATGTCGATGCCGAGTGAGTCCCTCAGGAAGACGGTGACCACGCCCTGGATGCCGATGGTCGCGATGAATGCGAAGGCCAGCATGACGCCACCGAACTGGGCGAGCACGCCGGCAGCGGCATCCACGGCGGAGCGCGTGCGGCTCTCGGGGGCCATGCCCAGCAGCGCGTAGCAGACGAGCGCGCCGACCACGGCGCCGACCACGGCGGTGAGGAGCGAGAGACCGGCGGAGTTCGCGAAGGTTTTCAACACCACAGGGTCGGCGAGGGCCGCGATGTTCGACCAGGTGAAAGTGCCGTCCTTCGTGAAGAAGCCGGAACCGACCGCGAGCACGGTGGGAACGGCCAGGAACAGCACGACGTAGGCGGCGAAGGGGATGAGCCCGAGCCAGGCGAAGGACGGAGCGGACCGCCGGGCCCTCGCGTGGGGCGAGGACCCGGCGGTAGGAGCGGGGGCGGATGCCGTGGCATCCGCCCCC
>NZ_JRKC01000058.1:0-8980 GCF_000800925.1 Microbacterium sp. ZOR0019
TCGGCGGGGATGCGGGGATCGAGCCGCCACTCGCCCGTGCGGGGCAGTTCCCGGAGCCGGGCACCGTCGATGTTGACCGCCGTCACTGCAGCCACTCTGCGTGCGGGGTCGAGCAGCACGGTGAAGCGCGGGTAGGGAAGTTCACGGCTCGGTTGCGCGGGGCGTGGAAGTGGCAGTGGCGTGCCGAGGAAGTCCGGGTCGTAGCCGTCGGTCATGCTCCTATCGTGCACGGGGCCTCCGACGAGGGCTAGCCGGATCGAAGGGCGCTACCTCGTTCGTCGCCGGGCTCGACGATCACGTCGAGCGCGACTCCCTCGCAGCCGACGCGCGGAAGAGCGGCGAGACCGCTGCCGCGCACGGAGTCTCCCGTGGCCCATCGAGGATCGGTCGATACCACGACCCGACCGACGCCGTTCGTCAAGGTCACCTCGCATCCGAGTGCGGCGAAACGCGGAGTGAGGTCCTGTTCGACGGCCGACACCAGCAGGTCGAGTCCTGCGACTCCGATGCGCGCGCCGTCCACCTCGGCGGGGACCGCGATGGTGATCGTGTATTCGTCGCTGCACAGGTAGTCGACGTAGGGGCCTGCGACGTGCGGCTCTCCGGTGGCCATCGGCACCCGGAACCACTCCAGCGCGCTGTAGTCGATGTTCTCCTTGTTCAGCGACTGGGAGGCGAGAACGAGCTGTCTCCGATCCTCGCCCTGCCACCAGGCGAGGTGACTGTGCGCGTCGGTGAGGAGGTCGATCGCCGCGATGAATCCTGCTCCATAGACGGGTCTCTCCTGCAGGGCAAGAGTCGTCAGGGCGTGGGGTTCCACGAGCGTGTCGATCTTCGAGCGGGTGAGCGGGCCGGTCGCTCTCGCCTCGGAGACCTGGGCGGCGAACGGGTCCACCCAGTCGAGGAGCGTGCGCACGGGCGCCGTGAAGTAGTCCTCCACGATTGCCGCTGCGGCCTGGATGGCGGTGTCGGTTGCTGTGTTCATCATCGCGTCCTCCTGTGCACGTCGATGGGGGCTGTGTTCTAGCCGGTGGTGGCCTGGAGCCGGATCAGGGCATCGATGGTCTCCGCCGCCATGAGCTCGGTTCTCGCCCCGGCGGCATCGGGGTCTCCGGCCTCCACGGCGTCGATCACGGCGGCGAGGTGAGCGGCCTGCCGTCGGAGGTTCTCGGTCTCGTAGGCGACGAGGCGCAGAAAGGGGGAGAGCTCCGCCTGCAGCTTCATCTGCTCGCGGGTGAGTCGCGCCGACTGGCTCAACGCGACGATCTCGATCTGCACGTCGTCGAGGAGGCGGCGCTGTGCTTCGGGGTCGAGGTCTTCGATCCGCTCCAGCCGGCGACGCACCCGCTGTGTTTCGCTGGGATCGGCGCGCTTCGCCGCGAGTCGGACGCATGCTCCGGTGATGGCGGCGTAGTGGGCACCGAGGTCTCGCAGTGCCAGGCGCGACGTGCGGCGCACGGCCTCTCTGGCGAACGAGAGCGGATCGGCGTGCGCGGCGACGAAGCTGCCTCCGTTGCGCCCGCGGCGGGTGACGACGAGGCCGCGGCCCCGGAGGGCGAGGAGCGCTTCACGTACCGTCACGGGGGCGACCCCGAGGCTCTTGCTCAGGTCTGCTTCCGATGGGAGTCTCTCGCCGGCGCGGAGGTGCCCGCGCGTGATCGCATCGACCAGGCGACGCTCGACGAGTTCCGCCCTGCCTTCGTCGCCGATCGGCTGGAACAACGCCCCCTGGAGTCGATGCGGCTGCGCATGCTCCGTCTCTGTTTCGAGTCCGGGGGAGAGATCCGCAGAGGCGTGCGTCGGGTGCGTCGTCGAGCTCGATCCCATCCTGCGATTCTCCCTTCCGTGATCACGATACCCAAGAAGTTCCTGTTGACATATTACCTATGGGTTTATATGTTTTGGTGAATCTTCCGAGTTCGACGACGATCTGAGGAGCGCGAGATGATCGCCACGGCACCCGCAGCACCCACGACACCCGAGGGCACACGCCCGGACGGGACGGTGACTCTGAGCGGCGTCACCAAGTCCTTCGGCGAGTTCACCGCCGTCCGCGACCTCGACCTCGAGGTCGCGTCGGGTGAGTTCCTGTCGATGCTGGGCCCCTCCGGCTCCGGCAAGACCACGGTGCTGCGCATGATCGCCGGCTTCGAAGACGTCACCGCGGGCAGCATCCTCCTTTCCGGAGTGGACGTCACGCGTACGCCACCGCACTCGCGCCCGGTGAACACGGTCTTCCAGGACTACGCGCTCTTCCCGCACCTGACCATCGCCGACAACGTCGGCTACGGGCTCCGCGTGCGCGGCGAAGGCAAGGCCGCCCGGGCTGCCCGGGTGCACACCTCCCTCGAGCAGGTTCGCCTCGACCATGTCGCCGACCGACTGCCCCACCAGCTCTCGGGCGGCCAGCGTCAACGCATCGCCCTGGCCCGAGCGCTGATCCTGCGCCCGCAGGTGCTGCTGCTCGACGAGCCGCTCGGCGCGCTCGACAAGCAGCTCCGCGAGCAGATGCAGATCGAGCTCAAGCAGATCCAGCGCGAAGTCGGAATCACCTTCATCTTCGTCACCCATGATCAGGAGGAGGCGCTCACGTTGAGCGACCGGGTCGCGGTGTTCAACGGCGGCCGTGTCGAACAGGTGGGTGCCCCTCGAGATGTCTATGAGCGACCGGAGACGGAGTTCGTCGCGCGGTTCCTTGGCCTCTCGAACCTCATCGGCGGGGAACTCGCCGAGGCCCTCACCGGCGACCGGCGGACGATGAGCGTGCGACCGGAGCGCATGCGGCTGACGGGCCGCGATGTGGCGCTCTCCCCGGGGGAGGTCTTCCTCGACGGCACGATCACCGAGATCGTCTACACCGGCCCGGCCACCCGCTACCTGATCGCGACCGACGCGGGGATGGACGTCACCGCCGAACGTCCCAATGCCCGGCACTCCGCCGACGACGACCTCGCCCGCGGTCACCACGTCCGTGTCGTCTGGTCTCCCGACCAGGCGGCTCGGCTTCCCTGAAGAACGCAACAACCGAACACCCGATGCACACCTGCAGCACTGATCACGAAGGAGCGATCCATGCGTAAGAAGATCCTGGCCACCACGGCGATGGCAGCCGCCGCCGTCCTCGCCCTGTCCGGCTGTACCACCGGAGGTGAGGCCTCCGAAGGCTCCGGCGAACTCCAGATCGACGTTCCCGACATCGCCATGCAGGAAGCCCTCGGCGACTACGAGGGAGAGGTGAACATCGTCGCCTGGAGTGGATTCGTCGAGCCGGCGTGGAGCGACGCCTTCACGAGCGAGACCGGTTGTGTGGTGAACCGTCGTGTCGCCGGTACCAGCGACGAGATGGTCCAGCTCATGCGCACCGGCGACTACGACCTGGTCTCCGCTTCGGGGGATGCGAGCCTGCGTCTGATCGCCGGCGGCGACGTGCAGCCGCTCAACCTGGAGCTCATCCCGAACTTCGGCGACGACATCGTCGAGGGCATGAAGGGCCAGATCTACGACACGATCAACGGCAAGTCGTACGGCATCCCGATCGGTCGAGGCGCGAACATCCTGCAGTACAACAGCGAGATCGTCACCGAGGAGCCCACCAGCTGGGACGTCGCCTGGGAGAAGGACAGCCCGTATGCGGGCAAGGTCATCGCCTACGATGCTCCGATCTACATCGCCGACGCCGCGGTGTACCTGATGGCGCACGAGCCCGACCTCGGCATCACGAACCCGTACGCGCTCGACGAGGAACAACTGGAGGCGGCGATCGACCTGCTCAAGCAGCAGAACGAGATCGTCTCCGAGTACTGGTCCGACCCCGCGGCGCAGATCACGTCCTTCGCGGGCGGGACCACCGTGCTCGGCACATCGTGGGAGGTGCTGCGCAAGCTCACGGAGGATGACAGGTTCCAGAGCGTGCTGCCCGAAGAGGGCTCGACCGGCTGGTCGGACGCCTGGATGCTGGCCACAGAATCGAAGAACCCGAACTGCGCGTACGCATGGATGGACTACTCGTCTTCCCCGGAGGTGAACGGCGCGATCGCGATGAACTTCGGCATGGCGCCGGCCAACGCCGCCTTCTGCGACACCAGCGAGGAGGCGAAGGCGCACTGCGAGTACTTCAACGCGACGGACGAGGAGTACTTCAAGAACGTCTGGTTCTGGACGACGCCGATCGAACAGTGCATCGACGGCCGCACCGACGTCACCTGCACCAACTTCCAGCAGTGGACGGACGCCTGGCTCTCGGTCAAGGGCTGAGCCGCCTCGAGGGGGTGGGTCGGCAGGCCCATCCCCTCATCCGCCCGCATCTTCCGCAACCACGAACGGGATCGACATGAAGCGCCGCCTCCGGATCGCCGGGCTCCTGGCCCTTCCGATGACCTGGCTCATCGGGATCTACATCTTCTCGCTGGTCATGCTCCTGGTGACCGCGTTCTGGATCACCGACCCCTTCACCTCGAAGGTGAAGCCGGGGTTCACCCTGCGCAACTTCGAGCAGCTCCTCGTCAATTCCGCCTACCTGTCGACATCGATGCGGACGCTGGGCATCGCGCTCGCGGTGACGGTGCTCGCCATCCTCATCTCGGTGCCTCTCGGCATCTTCATGGCCAAGATCGCGTCGCCGTGGCTCCGGGCGCTCCTGGTCGTGTCGATCACCCTGCCGCTGTGGGCCGGGTACCTGGTGAAGGTGCTCGCGATGCGCATCACCTTCACCGAGCAGGGGTTCGCGAATTGGTTGCTGGCACCGTTCGGGATCTCCGGTCCGGGGTTCAGCGTGCTCACCGTCGTGCTCACCCTGACCTACCTGTGGCTGCCGTACATGGCGGTCCCGGTGTACACCGCGATCCGCCAGGTGCCGCCCAACCTCTTCGATGCGTCCGCCGACCTCGGTGCCGGATCATGGCGAACGATCGCATCGGTGGTCCTGCCGATCATCAAGCCGGCCCTCATCGCCGGCTCCGTCTTCACGTTCTCCCTGAGTCTCGGCGACTACCTGGTCGCCCGCTTCGTCGGCGGGGACACGCAGATGATCGGCAGCGTGATCGCGTCGAACATCAACCTGAACCCGCCGCTGGCGGCCGCGTACTCGCTGGTCCCCATCGCGTTCGTCGTCATCTATCTGGTGAGCGTGCAGCGCACCGGTGCTCTCGAAAGGATGTGAGTCGCATGCTGAGACTGTCCCGCACCTCGAAGGTCGTGCTCGGCGTCATCGTCGCGGTCGTCCTCGCCTTCATGTACATCCCGCTCGCGCTGGTGGTGCTCAACTCGTTCAACGCCGCGCGCATCGTGAGCTGGCCCGTGAGCGGGTTCTCGCTCGAGTGGTGGGGCAAGGCGTTCACCAGCGAACCGGTGCGCGCGGCGCTCCTGAACTCCGTGCTGGTCGCTTCCGGCGCAACCGTGATCGCCGTGATCCTCGGCACGCTCGTGGCCTTCGCCCTTCAGAGGTATTCGTTCTTCGGACAGCGCGCCGTGAACCTCCTGGTGGTGCTGCCGATCGCGCTGCCGGGCATCGTCACCGGTGTCGCCCTCAACAACACGTACAACCAGATCCTCGAGCCGATCGGCATCCAGGTCGGCTTCTACGGCATGATCATCGCGCACGGCACCTTCTGCATCGTCATGGTGTTCAACAACGTGCTCGCCCGGCTGCGACGAATGAACCCCGGCATCGAAGAGGCCTCGAAGGACCTCGGTGCGAGCCCGTGGCAGACCTTCCTGCTGGTGACCCTCCCGCAGTTCCGCAGTGCGCTGATCGCCGGAGCGATCCTCGCCTTCGCGCTCAGCTTCGACGAGGTGTACGTCACGATCTTCACGGCTCCTCCGGGCGTCGACACCCTGCCGCTGTGGATCATGAACCAGATGGCGAGACCGAACGAGGCAAACGTCGTCAACGTCGTCGCGACGGTCGTCATCGTCGCGTCCTTCATCCCGGTGTGGATCTCACAGCGGCTGGGGAAGGAGGTCGACGAGCGCGACTGACCGGTCAGTCGTCGGTGCGGAAGCCGGCCGCCTTGTGCGTGCCGTCGCAGAAGGGCTTGAGGGCGGAGAGGCCGCAACGGCAGAGGGCGACCGTCCGGCGGTGCGGCGCGATCGGATCCCCCTCGACGGTCAGCACCTCGATGTCGCCCCGCACCAGCAGCGGGCCGTCGGGGTACGGCGTGATCGTCACAGGCTCCCGTGCGGCGCTCATACGCCCGCCCGCTGCCGGAACGCGGAGGCCCCCGCCGTCCACGCCTCCAGAGTGGCGGTGCCACCCCAGCCGTCCACCGTCAGGCAGGCGGCGGCCCCGAACATGATGTCGGGGAGCAACTCCGGATGATCTTCGGCGAGGCTTCCCGCCAGATCACGGGCGGCGATCTGCTCGTGCACCGCATCCGCTTCCACATGCTCGTCGAAGTACGCGGTGACCGCGGCGTCGAAGCCCAGACGACGCAAGCCGTCGGCGTACAGGCGGCAGGGGATGGAGGAGGTCATCTCGTAGGCCGCCAGGTGTCCGACGATCGCTCCCACCAGGCGGCGGTTGAGACCGAACAGCGACATCATGTTCAGCGAGGCGAGGGTGAGCGCGGGCAGATCGTCGATGTGCGCGCCATAGGTCGCGTCGAGACCCGCGGCCGTCATCGCACGAGCGAAGAGCGCGGCGTGCACACGCTGTGGACGCCCGCCTCCGTACTCGTCGGACTGGATCTCGACCAGCGCGGCCTTGGCGCGACCGTCCAGCCGCGGGATCGCCCACGAGTGCGGGTCGGCCTCGCGCAGCGTGTAGGCCGAACGTTGGATGAGCATCTCCCGCGCCTGCTCCTCGGTCGCCTTCTTCACGAAGTAGCGTGAGAGGCTCGGCCCGGTGTCGGCCTCGGCGAGGGCGAAGAGGGCGCGGCCGACGGCATCCACGGTCGGGTCCGGCAAGTCGGGCGTCGGAATGCGCGCGCGCAGTGACCTCTCGAACGCCGCCTCGAGGACCTGTCTGGTCCGCAGGAGCGCGGGGTCCCACTCGAGGTCGGCGTCCAGCTGCGGCAGCGATCCGTAGGCGGAGGCGTAGAGGACGAACAGCGCGAGCTGGATGTCGTCGTCGCGCACGACGTCGGTGCTCGCTGCCACGGCGTCGGCGGCGAGTGCGGTGTGGTCGGACGCGGTGCCCTCCGTGAGATGTGCGATGACTGCGCGGCTCAGCGGGCCTCGATCGCGGAAGGCGAGGGCAGTGGGGGCGACGAGGGTGGATGCGGTCATAGGTCGGGCTCCTGACGATGGGGACAGGAGCATCCTGTGCGCAAACCCGTGACAGGTACAGGGACTTGACGCGGAGGCTCCGACGCCTCTCTAAGGGCAGGTCTCGAACGCGTACCCGTCGTCACCGGGCGTGACGAGATCACGGTCGCGGAGGACCATCGAGGAGGGCGTGTCGCCGTCTGCGCACATCTCGATGAACGGGCGGGGGAGTTCATCCGTGTACTCGATGTCGATGACGTGCTCTCCGTAGACCGCGGTGTACACGCCGCACTCCCGGTACACCGCGCATTCCTCGGTGACCGCGAAGTCGAAGCCCGCTTGCTCGTGCAGTGTGGAAGCGTCTTCCGCGGCGTTCTTCTGTCCGGCAGCGAGCCCCGCCGCGTGGGCGGCCTCGACGTAGAGGGTCGCCAGCGCGAGGTTGTCCTCGAGCGAGAGCGCGCCGTCCGACCGCGAGTACGAGTCGAGGTTGTCGAACTCCACGGCATCGAAACCCGACTCGGCGCAGCCCTCGATCCACGCGGTCACGGTGTCGGCGATCCGCTCGCGGCGCTCGGCGCTCGCCGTGTCGAGCAGGGCCTCATCCGGCCAATCCGGGTCGAACACGACCTCGCCGTCGTGCCGCAGCAGGAGATCGTCGGGCCAGGAACCGAGCTCAGCCGGTTGGGTCTGGAAACCGTTGACGTAGCAGATCGAGTAGACGCCCGGTGCGGGATCGGCACCACGGTCGCGCCCCACGATGCCGACTTCCGGCGCGGGAGCATAGGCACCACCGAGCTGATAGTCCGGAACAGCGCCGGCCGGTGGGAGCGCAGGGGCGCGCTCGGACTCGGGCGTCGCCGGAGGAGCTGCACACCCTCCGAGCGTGAGCACCAGTGCCACGACGGCGGAGAGCAGCGCGCCCCGGCGCGTCCGGTTCAGCGCGCCATCCCGTACAGCTCCGCGATCTCCCTCGACCCCATGCCTTGGGAGTAGGTCGGGTGCTGGGGCCAGCCCTCCGGCACGTCCTGCCATTCCTCTTGTCTTCCATAGGGAAGCAGGTCGACGAGCCCCTGCAGGTAGCTGAGCCGTTCGGTCCCGCGCCCGTTCGTGTGCCAGGTCCGGTATACCGTGTCGACGTCACGCAGGAGCACGTTCACCGCGAACCCGGCATTCGGCGGTGCGTCGACGTCGGCACCGAAGGAGCTGCCCGCACTCGAATACCACTCCATCGTGTTTCCCACACGGTCGCGGTAGGCCAGGGCCTCCTCGATCGGACCGTTCGTCACGATCACGAAGCGCGCGTCGTAGTAGCGCTCGAGCACGTCGAGCCGGGTGAACTGGGAGGTGAAGCCCGTGCATCCAGGGCACTGCCACTCCTCGCCGTCGGACCACATGTGGTTGTAGACGATGAGCTGGGACCGACCTTCGAAGATGTCCGCGAGACGGACGGGACCCTCTGCGCCGACGAGCGTGTGCTCCGGCAGCTCCACCATGGGGAGCCGTCGGCGTTGGGCGGCTATGGCGTCGAGCTCGCGGGTGGCCGCCTTTTCACGCACTCGCAGAGCATCGAGCTCGCGGCGCCATGTCTCGGCGTCGACGACGGGCGGAAGCGGCGTCTGTCCTGTGCTCACGGTGACCTCCGGTTGCTGAGCGACGGTGCGTCCAGTCTGCGCGCGGCCACCGACAGCGTCAATGCGGATCCGTGCCGGAGGCCGCGATGTCCGCCGGGACCGGCTCGGCCGGATTGCGACGGATGCCGATCCACGACACCACCCCG
>NZ_JRKC01000059.1:0-31543 GCF_000800925.1 Microbacterium sp. ZOR0019
GCAGGCCCCTGCACCGCCGGCACCGGCCCCGGCGTCTGCCACGCCCGCCGCCCCTGCCGCACCCGCAGCGACGAAGGCCGCGCCGACCGACGCCGAGCTCAGGAGAGCCGCCGAGGTGCTGCGGATCATCTCCGCCTCCTACTCCGCCAAGATGGTCGGCCAGGATCGGCTGCGCACGAGCCTCCTCGTCTCCCTCATCGCCGGCGGTCACATCCTGCTGGAGAGCGTTCCCGGCCTGGCGAAGACCACGGCCGCCAGCACTCTCGCCGACACCGTGAAAGCGCAGTTCAAGCGCATCCAGTGCACGCCCGACCTGCTCCCCAGCGACATCACCGGCAACCAGATCTACGACGCGGCGACGGGCTCCTTCCGCACCGTGCTCGGTCCGGTGCACGCGAACTTCGTGCTGCTCGACGAGATCAACCGCTCCAGCGCCAAGACCCAGAGCGCCATGCTCGAGGCGATGCAGGAGCACCAGACGACCATCGGCGGCGAGGTCCACCACCTGCCGAAGCCGTTCCTCGTGATCGCGACGCAGAACCCGATCGAGCAGGAGGGCACGTACGAGCTGCCCGAGGCGCAGATGGACCGCTTCCTGCTCAAGGAGATCGTCGAGTACCCGAGCCCCGCCGAAGAGCTCGAGGTCCTCAGCCGCATCGACTCCGGTGTGCTCGACCCCGACCGCCACGTGAGCAGCACGGTCAGCCTCGACGACGTGCACCTGCTGCAGGACGTCGCGAGCCGCATCTACGTCGACCCCGCGATCCGGAACTACATCGTGTCCATCGCCTACGTCACCAGGAACCCGGCGCCGTACATCGGCGAGGAGCGCGCGCGCTTCATCAAGTACGGCGCGAGCCCCCGGGCGAGCATCGCGTTCCTGCAGGCTTCGCGGGCACTGGCTCTGCTCAAGGGGCGCGCGCACGTGCTGCCCGAAGACATCCGCGAGCTGCGGCACCTCGTGCTCCGCCACCGCGTGCTCCTGACGTTCGAGGCCGACGCCGAGGGCATCCGCAGCGAGGAGATCATCGACCAGATCTTCGCGTCGGTCCCCACTCCCTGACCCGTTCATGGCCAGCCTGATCACGCAGGTGAAGAGCAAGCTCTTCATCCACTCGACGCGCAAGTCACTGCACGCGCTGGACGGCGCCTACGCGTCGCTGCTGCACGGGCGGAGCCTCGACTTCGAAGACCTGCGCAAGTACGAGTACGGCGATCAGGTGCGCGACATCGACTGGCGGGCGACCGCGCGGCTGGGCACTCCCCTGGTCAAGCGCTCGCGCGCCACACGGATGCACACCGTGCTGTTCGCCGTCGACACCGGCCGCTCGATGTCGGCCCTCGCCGCCGACGAACGCTCGAAGAAGGAGCTGGCGATCCTCGCCACGGGGATGCTCGGCGTGCTGACGCTGCGCCACGGCGACGATTTCACCACGGTCTACGGCGACTCCGCGAAGGTGCGTCGGCTCGCGCCGGGCCGCAGCGAGGGGGCGCTCGAACATGCCCTGCGCACGATCGACCGCGCGATCGACGAGAGCTCCGCACCGAGCGACCGGGATGCACTGCTGTCGTTCATCACGCGCACGATCTCGCGCCGGATGATCGTGGTCGTCGTCACCGATGAGGCCCCCGTGACGAGCGAGACCGAGCGGATGCTGCGGCGCCTGCGCGTGCAGCACGACGTCCTGTGGCTCACCCTGCGCGACGCCGACCCCGTGCTCGACCACGCGACCGGGCGGATCCGCAGCGACGTGGACAGCCGCTGGCAGGTGCCGGACTTCGTGCAGGGCGACCGTGGCATCGTGCGAGAGCTGACCGCACAGCGCGACGCCGACGCCGCGCACCTCGCCGAACTCCTCACGCGGATGGAGATCAGCCACGCCTCTCTGGACGGACAGGACGACGCCGTCACGCAGCTCCTGCAGCTGCTGAATCGGAGGTCGAATGCCCGGCTCTGACGAGCTCTACCCGCCCGCACAGTACGGCTGGGGATGGATGCTGCTCGCGATCGGCATCCTGCTCCTGCTGATCGCGGCGGCCTGGCTCCTGATCCTCCTCACGCGCCCCCGGCGCACCCTGTCCGTCGGCGAGCAGAATGCCGGACAGGCACCGCTGATCGTCGACGTGCTCTCGCAGCTGCGCACCGAGTACCTGACGCGCATCCAGCAGATCGAGACCGACTACCGCGAGCGCCGCCTCTCCCCGCGCCAGGCGAACCTCGAGCTCAGCCGCGTCGTGCGGACGTTCGTCAACGAGTACAGCGGCTTGGAGGCTCCCGTCCTCGCGCTCGATGACCTCGTGGCACGGGGCGTCCATCCCGCGCTCATCGATGCGATGGGCAGGCACTACTACCCGAGCATCTTCCGGCAGGGACCCGCGATCGATCCGGTCGCCGGTGCCGAAGCCGCCCGGACGGTGGTGCGCTCATGGCACTAGCGAATCCCTGGGTGCTTTTCGCCGCCGCGGCGGTCGTGCTGATCGCGGTGGCGCTCGGCCTCGTCCTCGGTCTGCGCCGGAGCAGCCGTGGTCGCGCGGCGGACACGGCCCGGATCGCCCGCGCCGAACGGCTCCGCACGCTGCCCACCTTCCGTCAGGCGCTGGCGCGGCGGGCGGTGGCGCTCTCGGGCATCCTCGCCCTGGGCGCGGTCACGGCGCTCGTGGCGGGGGTGGTGTCCGCCCGACCGATGTCGGCGCAGACCGTCCAACCGATAAACACGAGCCGCGACATCATGCTGTGCCTCGATGTCTCCGGATCCATGACCGAGGTCGACGTCGAAGTGCTGACCGTGTTCGACGAGCTGCTGGACGGCTTCGAAGGTGAGCGGATCGGGCTGACGATCTTCAACAGCTCACCGGTGCAGATCTTCCCGCTCACCGACGACTACGACTTCATCCGCGAGCACCTCGAGAGCATGACCCGGAGCTTCGACTACGGCGACCAGGTCCCGGAGCACTGGCTCGGCACACTCAACGGCGACGGCGCCTCGCTGATCGGCGACGGCCTCGCCGCCTGCACGATGGGCTTCGACCACCCGGACGACGACCGCTCGCGTTCGGTGATCTTCGCCACTGACAACGAGATCAACGGCGCCTCGATCGTCACACTCGACGAGGCGGCTGCCTACGCGGCGTCGAAGGGCGTACGCGTGTTCGCCCTGAACCCGGTGCAGGGCAAGGACGCGGCGGTGAGCGCGGAGCTCACGGCCGCCGCCGAAGCCACCGGTGGCGCCGCATTCGGCCTGCGCGACACGACGACCGTCTCGGACATCGTCACCCAGGTGCAGGAGCAGGAGGCCACCGAGCTGCGGGGAGAGGCGCAGGTGGTCTGGACCGACACCCCCGACCTCTGGATCGCTCTGCTCTCGATCTGCCTCCTCGCCTTCGTCGTGGTGCTGTGGAGGGTGCGACTGTGATCTTCCATCCCGTACTCGCTCCGTTGCTGATCGCCCTGATCTGCCTCCCGATCATCGCCCTGGTCGTGTGGATCCTGGTGCGACCGGCGAAGGCGACGGCTGCTGCCTCGTCCGCACCGGGCTCCCTCGCCGGACACCGCGCCCTGTGGGCCATGCGCCTGGTGCTGGTGCTCGCCTGCGTCGTGATGCTGCTGCGCCCCGGCATCCCGGGCGGCGCCACCCAGACGCTCGCGACCGACACCGACATCGTGCTCGTCGTCGACACCACGGCGAGCATCGTCGCCGAGGACTGGGGCGACGGGGAACCTCGACTCGACGGCATCCGCGACGACGTGCGCGCGCTGGTCGAGGAGTATCCGGGCGCGCGCTTCGCCCTGATCACCTCGGATGCCACCGCGGAGTTGCGGATGCCCCTCACCACCGACACGACGGCCCTCCTGGGCTCGCTGGACGTGCTGCGCCCCGAGGTCACCAGCCAGTCGCGCGGGAGTTCGATCGGCATCGCCGCGCCGCTGCTCGCGGAGACACTCACCTCGGCGGCCCAATCCTCCCCCGACCGGTCGCGGATGGTCTTCTACTTCGGTGACGGCGAGCAGACCGTCGACACCCCGCCGGAGTCGTTCAGCGCGAGCGAGAAGTACACCGATGCGGGCGGCGTCTTCGGCTACGGCACGCCCGAGGGCGGACCGATGCGCATCACCACGGGCGATCTCTCGGACAGCGGGACCGGCTATATCCAATACCAGGGGTCCGACGCCCTCTCCGTGATCGACGAAGAGAACCTGGAGAGGATCGCCGACCAGCTCGGGGTGGACTACCAGCGTCGGACCGCGGACGCCGAAGCCGTACTGCCCGAGGCGCCGTCGACGACGACCGACTACGCCGAGTCCGGAGAGGTCGGCAACGTCATCGAGCTGTACTGGATCGCGGCGCTCGGCATCCTCCTCATCCTGGGCGTCGAGCTCGCCCGCGCCACGATGCTGATCGCGCAGCTGCGGCGACTGCGCGCGCCCCGGGAATCCCCCCGGCAACCGGGAGGCACCTCGTGACGATGTCGAACGATGCCGCCGCCGCACTCCTGCGGTCGAATCGGCGACGCCGCCGCGTCCGTCGATGGGTCGCCATCGGCACCCTTCCGCTCACTCTCGCCGCGCTGTTGTTCGTGGGCAAGCTGCTGAGCATGTACGCGTTCGCGCACCAGGCGATCACCGCCTACGTGGTCGACGACTTCGCAGGCTCGGAGGCGGCGGCGCGCGGACAGAACTTCCTCAACTGGTTCGAGCCGTACAAGGCCCCCTTCAACATCGGCACGGCGCTCGGAGCGGCCGAACAGCTGCCGCAGGCGAGGGCGGAGCTCGAAGAGGCGCTCCGCCTGGCCACCGGGCTCGAAGTGTGCGGGGTGCGGATCAACCTGGCTCTCGTCGTCGAGCGCATGGGCGACGCCGCCCGCGCCGGCGGCGATGGCGCGACCGCGGCCCAGCTCTACGGTGAAGCCCTGGCGATCACCGCCGAGACGCCGGAGGAGTGTCACAGCGAGGAGGCTCAGGAGCAGTCGTCCGATCCTCAGCGCGACATGTCCGACACGCTCGACAGCACCGAGGACCGCCTGAAGCAGAAGCAGCAGGAGCAGGATCAGCAGCAGCCCCCGCCCCCGCAGCCGAACGAGGACGAACAGCCGTCCGAGGACAAGCTCCAGGATCTTCAGGACAAGCTCGAGCAGGGCACCCAGGAGCGCGACCAGCAGCTGGGCGAGGATCCCGGCGGGTCGGGAACGGAAAAGCCGTGGTGATGGATCACGAGAAGCAGAGGGCCCGCTACCTCGCGGGGACCGAAGGTGCGCCCCCGGTTCCCCCTCCCGGCGGGTACCGCGGCGCACGCCGCGAGGCCTTCGTGCCCTCCCCCCCTGCCGCGGTCTCCGTCTCCGTCGAGGAGGAGCCGAAGAAGCCCGCCAACGCTCTCGGGTGGACGGCCCTCACCGTGGCGGTCCTGTTCGCCCTGACGCTGCTGGGCACACTGCTGGCCGGCAGCACCGACATCCTCTACAGCGTCACGATGGTGACCGCTCAGCTCGTCGTGGTCGCCACGGTCATCGCCGCTCTGCTCTCACCGCGGGGACGCCTGCCGGGGGCGATCGCCCTGGTCGTCACGATCCTGTTCAACGTCGCCACCGTCGGCGGCATGAGCGCCCTGCAGACGTCGGCCTCCGGCAACTACGAGGGCATGAAGTCCGCCGAGCAGAAGCATGCGGAGGCATACCCCGGGATCAAGGGCACGGATCCGCAGCAGACGCTTGCACAGCAGTCCCTGGAAGACGTGCGGGCACAGTCGGAGTCGCTCTTCGCCGACATCCGTGCGCGGCTCACCGATGAGTTCGGGTACACCTGGGTCGCGGTGGGCGACGAAGACCTGCGGCCGGAGCGCAACGGGTACGGCGGGGAGTCGATGCTGGTCGAGTACACCTCGCAGGGCTGGGCCACCGAACAGCCCATCCAGGACGACGATCGCAAGTACGCGGTGATGGCCGTCATCAACGAGGTGGTCATCGAACACGGGCTGTGGGAGCTGTACTCGTTCAACGACCCCGCCATCTCCGGCATCGACCCCGGGATGATCACGAAGCTGTACGGCAGCGACGACCCCCGCTCGCAGCACACGTGGGAGTACTACACCGAGAACTACCCGGATCCGCTGCGCTTCTACGCCGACATCCACGACCTCTCGAACGATCAGGACGGCGGATTCCTCGCGGCACGCGAGGCGCAGCAGGCCCGCACCGGGGAGCCACTCGAGGGCCTTCAGTTGTTCGTGCTCGCGAGTGGGGTGCTCAGCGACGCCGATCGCGAGGAGTTCGAGACGCGGCTGCAGGACTACCCGGGCTACGAGTAGCCGAGGCGCAGGGTCCTCAGGCGCTGAGGGTCAGCAGCATCCGGGCGAGCACGTAGCGGGCGTGTCCGCGGGAGGTCCGCGGGTCGTAGCCAAGAATCACCACGAGCGCCGCCATCCGCTCCTGCACGCTGGAGTGGTGTCTTCCCAGGCGCACCGCCGCCGCCCGCACGCTCTGCTCCTCGATGACGGCGTCGAGCAGTTCGCGGCTTCGGTCGTCGAGCGCGGCGAGCGCGGCCGCATCCGGGTGGAGGGGGCCGGCGTCCGCGGCCTCCGCGACGAGCAGGAGCACTCCGAGGTCGGCGGCATCGACGACCGGTTCCGCGGGATCGGTGAGCCGGACCGCCACCAGAGCGGAAGACCACGATCGCGGAAGCTGCTCTCCCGTGCCGGCGACCCCGAGACCCAGCCGCAGCTGCGCACCGTCGGGCCAGGCGTCCCGCGCCTCGGTGGAGGCATCCAGGATCGTCGCCCGCGTGAGTCCGTGCCGGGTGGCGACCACGGCGGACGGATACTGCGGCAGGGGTGCCGGGTCAGGAGGAGAGGCGACCATCCGCAGCGTCTCGTCGGTGAGACGAAGGCGCGGCAGTGCGGCGGCCCTCTCGTCGGCGCCGGCGTAGGAGCTGATCGCCAGTTCGACGGCGCTCTCCGGTCCCACCGCGCGACGAGCCCGGATGATGCCGAGCGCGAGGCCGAGCCGTTCCAGGATCATCGCGTCGTTGGTGTGGGATTCGCCGTCGCGCTCGATCCAGGCGACGGCGTCCGGGCCGCTCTCCCGGATGAGCCAGGTGGGCGACGGCTCGATGGGGTCGATGCGCACCCCGTCCGCGCGCACGCGCACGATCTGCCGGCCGTCGCGGTGTCCCGCGGTCGCGCCGCTGAGCACCGCGGCACCCCGCAGCATGCTCTCGACGCCGACGGAACGGGCCACGAGGGCGTCGAAGTACGTGACGACCTTGAGCGTCTCGCTGGCATCCGGGTCGAGGGCGGTGAGCCGCCCCAGCAGGTCTTGCATGTCGGGCTCCATCGCGCGGGGATTCCACCCTACGGGGTCGACGTGCCGTGCTCCCGTCGCACTCTCTGCCGCCCCGAGGGCCGGAAACAGGCAGGGAGTGCGACGGGAGGGGTCCGGGCACGGAATCCGGACTCAGGAGAGCAGGCGGTTCACCCAGTTGTCGCGGGCCGCGAGCATGGCCTGCGCGACGGCGGCGTGCGGGGCGAACATGTCGAAGCCGTGGAACCCTCCGGCCCAGACGTGCAGTTCGGCCTGGACGCCGGCTTCCCACAGCTTCGTGGCGTACGCGACGTCCTCGTCGCGGAACACCTCGGCGCTGCCGCAGTCGATGAACGCGGGCGGGAGGCCGGAGAGGTCGGTGGCGCGGGCGGGTGCCGCATAGATCGACACGTCGTCCGTGCCCTTGCGGTCGCCGAGGAGCGCCGACCATCCGGTGACGTTCGAGCCGCGGTCCCAGACGCCGATCCCATCGATCTGATGCGTCGACACCGACGCATCACGATCGTCGAGCATCGGGTAGATGAGCAGCTGACCGATCAGCTCAGGACCCTTCCGGTCACGGGCGAGGAGGGCGGTGCCCGCCGCCAGCCCGCCCCCGGCGCTGCCGCCGCCGATCAGCAGCCGCGACGTGTCGATGCCGAGCTCGTCGGCGTGCTCCGCGGTCCACCGCAGCCCCGCGTAGCAGTCCTCGACGGGATAGGGGTCGGGGAACTCCGGAGCGAGTCGGTATTCGACCGTGACGATGACTCCGTTGAATCGCTCCGCCCAGTCGAGGAATCCGACCACGCCGAGCCAGCGGTTGCCGATGATCATGCCACCGCCGTGCGTGTGGAAGAACCCGGGGCCGGTGCCCGTGCGGCCTTCCTTCTCGATCACGGAGACGACGATGTCATCGCCCTCGTGTCCGGCGATCGTGACGTCCCGCCGCGTGAAGCCCCGCTCCGCGAGCGCCGCGAAGATCTCCTCATCCCCGCTCACGGGCGACTGCCGGAGCAGCGGGATCATCTCGGGCGTCAGCGTGGGTGGCAGCTGGTCGCCGACGAGGGCGAGCGCGGCTTCGAGCTCGGGATCGAAGGGCGGTCGTGCCAGGGTCGTGTCCGTCATCAGAACTCCTTTGTCCTCGGCCGCCGTCGCGGCGGCGTCTCGCCAGACTCGCGCACGCGACACCCGAGGATAACCCGCCACCCGAGGCCGATCCGACGCATTCCGTCCGCCGGGTGGCGGGTACCTCCCGGCCCCGGTGGAGGTGTCCCTTGAACACGCTTCCCGCCGTGGATAGCCTGGCGCCACAGGGAAAGGAAGGCGCGGATGATCCGAGTACTCGATGAACAGCAGTCCGCCGAGTTGCTGCGCACCACCACGATCGGCCGCATCGGTTTCGTGCACGACGGCCGCGTGCAGATCCTGCCCGTGAACTACGTCGTCTCCGGCCACGACCTGCTCCTCCGCACCGCGCCCGAGGGACTGCTGGCCGAGCTGACGCACGAGCCGGCGGACGTCTCGTTCGAGGTGGACTATCACGACCCCCTCGGCAGCACCGCCTGGAGTGTCCTGATGCACGGGCCGCTGTCCCGGGTGCCCGAGGAGAAGGCGGCCGGCGCCGGGGCTCGCGTGACCCCGTGGGCCGGGAGCGAACGGGACCTCCCCCTGGCGTTCCACATCGAGCACATCACAGGGCGCATCGTCCGTCGAGACCAGGAGCACGGAGCGACCTGATCATCGGCGGCGGGGTGTTCGCCGCGCGTCGTCAGCTCGCCAGAGCCAGCCCTGCGGCGAGCGCGAACCCCAGCACGGTCGCGAGGCCCGTGGACTCCTTCGCCTTCGACTGCGCCTCGGGGATCATCGAATCCACGAGCATCACCAACAGCGCACCGGCCGCGAAGCCGCTCGCCGCCGAGCGGAAGTCATCCCCGGTCAGGCTCGCCAGCCCGAATCCGGCAACCGTCGCGAGCGCGCAGATCACGGCGACGCCCGCCCACAGCAGGAGCACCCGGGACTTCGCCATCCCGCCCTCGAGCAGGTCAGCGGCCGAGCCGATCGATTCGGGAAGGTTCGACACCAGGATGGCGACCACGAGCGCGATGCTGACCGGCTCCCCCGAGGCGAGACCGATCCCGAGCACGAGCTGCTCCGGGATGCCGTCGAGCAGCGCTCCGACCGCGAGCTGGCCGCCGCCCGCCTCGGCCTTGGTCTTCGCGGCACGGGCGTCGAGGATGCGATCGGCGATGTAGTAGCTGATCGCTCCGGCCGCGACTCCGATCACCAGGGGGATGGGGCCGGCGAGATCCAGCCCCTCTTCCCAGAGCTCGAACGCGATCGACGCCATCAGCGCGCCCGCGCCGAAGCCCAGGACGATACCGAGCCACCGCGGCGGCCACTTCCGGAGCAGCGCGAGCACCGCACCGATGAACAGCGGTGCCGCCGCGACCGCACCCCACAGGATTGCTCCACCCATGTCCGCCATGTCCGACCTCCGTCGGCCACTCTTCCACCTCCGGGGGCCTCCCCGCCGCTCCGACTTCGGCCAGAACGGAGACGTGTCGTGCGTCCGTCGGCGAGTCGCGCCTCGACACGCCGCCCCGCGCCCGCCACTCCTCCGTTTTCGCCTCCAGAGGCCGAGGACGTCGCTCAGTCGGAGTAGTTCGCGTTCGGGGTGACGAACGTCGCGGTGTATTCCTCGGTGCACGGAGTCAGGACGTACACCTTTCCCCAGCCCCCGCCCATGAGCAACGGATCGTCCTGCTGGAAGCGCGTGTGCCGCTCGCCCGCCTCGATGATGACCCCGCCTGCATCGTCCGTCCGCCACCTCGCCTTCCCCGCGACCGGGATCACGTCTCCGTCGAGACACACGCGCCCGTCATCGAGCGTCCGCTCGTCCGACCCCAGCATCAGCGCCGACACCTCAGCGACGCCGTCTTCATGGAGAGTGAATCCGGTGTGTTCCGGGGCCTCTTCGAAGCCGTGATGCGTCGCGGGGAAAGTCAGATGAGCGCCCATGTCCTGCCGCGCGAGCGTCGATCCGCGGAAGCTCTGAAACGCCACGACGAGAAGCACTGCGAGGATCACGCCTCCTGCGACGAACCACCACAGTCCACGGAACCGCGCTCTCTGCATGCGAGCACTGTATCGACGCTGCCTGCGCGTCCGTCGCCGATATGAAGCACTCGTCTGCCCCCATTCGAATGGTACTGTCATGGCATGAGAGCAACCATGGACAAGGCAGGACGGATCGTGATCCCGGCCGCGCTCCGTGAGCGCGTCGGATTGATCCCCGGCCCGGTCGATCTCATCCTCGACGGCAACGCCATCCGGATCGAGATCGACGCTCCGGACAACGTCATCGAGAAGGATGGTCGTCTCGTCATCACAGGCGGCCCGACACTCACCGTGGACGAGATCCGGGAGCTCCGACTTGCCGATCAGCGCTGATCTCCTCCTCGACACCAGTGCCGCGATCGCGCTGGTCCACGACCGGCACCCGGCACACGAACGGATGCTCGACCTCACCCACGGTCGCGTCATCGGGCTCGCCGGGCATGCGGCCGCCGAGACGTACTCGGTGCTGACGCGCCTGCCGGGCGCCGCGCGCGTCAGCCCCGGTCGCGCGCAGGAGATCATCGACCGGTCGTTCCCCGCCTCCGCACCGCTTTCGCCGACGACGGCGGCGGCTGCGATCACCACCTTCGCCGAGGCGGGCATCACAGGGGGCTCGGTGTACGACGGACTCGTGGGCCTGGCCGCACGGGATTCCGCCGTCCCACTACTCACGTGCGACCGTCGCGCCCTGGGCACGTATGCCGCGCTCCGGGTGGAGGTCCTCCTCGCCTGAGGGCGGCATCCCCACCGTCATGCGGGACAGGGCGACACGCCGCCCGCGGATAGACTGGGAGCCATGTCCAAGGTCCTCCAGTCCCTGCCCGTCGGCGAGCGCGTCGGCATCGCCTTCTCCGGAGGACTCGACACCTCCGTCGCCGTCGCGTGGATGCGCGAGAAGGGCGCCGTGCCCTTCACGTACACGGGCGACCTCGGCCAGTACGACGAAGACGACATCGAATCGATCCCCGGCCGCGCGCTGGAGTACGGCGCGGAGGCCTCGCGCCTGATCGACTGCAAGACCGCCCTGGTCGAAGAGGGCTTCGTGGCCCTCTCCTGCGGCGCGTTCCACATCCGCTCCGGCGGCAAGACCTACTTCAACACGACGCCTCTCGGTCGCGCCGTCACCGGCACCATGCTGGTGCGCGCCATGAAGGAGGACGGCGTCGACATCTGGGGCGATGGCTCCACCTACAAGGGCAACGACATCGAGCGGTTCTACCGCTACGGCCTGCTCGCCAACCCGCGTCTGCGCATCTACAAGCCGTGGCTCGACGCCGACTTCGTCACCGAGCTGGGCGGGCGCAAGGAGATGAGCGACTGGCTGGTCGCGCGCGACTTCCCGTACCGCGACTCCGCGGAGAAGGCCTACTCGACCGACGCCAACATCTGGGGCGCGACGCACGAGGCGAAGACGCTCGAGCACCTGGACGTCTCGCTCGAGACCGTCGACCCGATCATGGGCGTGAAGTTCTGGGACCCCGCCGTCGCGATCGAGACCGAAGACGTCACCGTCACCTTCGAGTCCGGCCGTCCGGTCGCGATCAACGGCGTCGAGTACAGCGACCCGGTCGCCCTCGTCATGGAGGCGAACACCATCGGCGGACGCCACGGCCTCGGCATGAGCGACCAGATCGAGAACCGCATCATCGAGGCCAAGTCCCGCGGCATCTACGAGGCCCCGGGCATGTCGCTGCTGTTCATCGCCTACGAGCGCCTGGTCAACGGCATCCTGAACGAGGACACGCTCGCCACCTACCACGAGCAGGGCCGCCGCCTCGGTCGCCTCATGTACGAGGGCCGCTGGTTGGAGCCGCAGTCGCTCATGCTGCGCGAGTCGATCCAGCGCTGGGTCGGCCTCACCATCTCGGGCACCGTGACGATCCGTCTGCGCCGCGGAGACGACTGGACCATCCTCGACACCGTCTCCCCGAACCTCTCCTACGGTCCGGAGAAGCTGTCGATGGAGCGGGTCGGCGATGCCGCATTCGGACCGGTCGACCGCATCGGCCAGCTCACCATGCGCAACCTCGACATCGCCGATTCGCGCGCACGTCTGGAGCAGTACGCGGGACTCGGCCTCGTGGGGGGCGCGACCGGCGAGCTCGTGGGTCGCGTGACGGCCGGCGAGTCGAGCGAGATCACCGAGTCGGTCCACGGATCGATCTCCGAGGCCGATGAGACCCTGGCGGATGCCGTCGACTCCGCCTCCGAGGGTGCGGCCTTCGACTCCGGCACCGACTGATCCCGAGCGCCACCTGACGCGGGGCCCAGACGCATGCGGGTCTGCGCCGCACGCGGGTCTGCGCCGCACGCGGGTTTGCCTCGCACCTGCATGATCCGGCGACGAATGCATGACCGGTCTATCCGGATCGCTCATGCATCCGGGGAACAGTCATGCATGTGGGACGAGCCATGCCTGCCGGGCCGAGCCATGCATGCGGGGCCGAGCCATGCCCGCGGGGCGGGGATCCTGAGAGCCGACTTCGAATCCACCCTCTATCTTGCACACTACTGTGCATGATCGTATCCTGGACCGATGACAACCCGTGCACCCCGTCGCGACGCCGTCGAGAATCGCGCCGTCATCCTCGCCGCCGCACGGTCGACCCTGGCGGTCGACCCGTATGCCTCGATCGATGTCATCGCACGCACCGCGGGCCTCTCCCGTCGCACGCTCTACGGGCACTTCGACGATCGCGACGCCCTGATCCGCGAGCTCATCTCGACCGGAGCACAACGATTCAACGCGATCGCCGCCTCGATCGATGACGAGGATGCCCGAATCACCCTCGCCCGCCTCGCCGCGCGGCTCTGGCACGAGGCGGCGCACGTGCACCTCGCCGCGGCACTCGCGCTCGATGAGACGCATGTGGAACACACCGCGGCGGCACTCGCACCCCTGCGTCGCACCGTCGCCGACCTCGTGCACCGCGGCCAGGAGGACGGGAGCTTCCGCACGGACCTCGCTGCGCCCACGCTCGCACGCTTGATCGAGGAGATGGCCCGCACCGTCGTCTCGCGCACGGATGCCACCAGCTCCGACGCGGCCGACGTCGCCGTACGCACCGTGCTGAGCATTGCCGGGCTCTCCTGGCGTGAGATCGATGACCTCCTCACCGCTCACCCCGACATCGACGCCACCGCACCCGCAGATCGGACGGCCCGCGCATGAAGATCGCCCTGCAGGACGTGAGCAAAGGACGCGGCGGTCAGGCCCTTCCGGCGACGTCGTTGGAATTCCACACCGGTGCCGTTCGCTTCGCCCTCGCCGAGACCGAACAGCGTCCGACCGTGCTCGGACTGATCGCGAGCGGCCGCATGCGCCCCGACACCGGACGGGTGAGCATCGACGGTACAACCGACCCGAAGGCGCTGCGCCGGCACCTCGCGCTGGTCGATGCCCCGGATGTCAGCGATCCGCATCCCGACATCACGCTCGCCGGCGTCGTGGGCGAAGAGCTCATGTTCGCCGGCGTCGGCGCCACACCACTGCACGCACGGCGCTGGCTCGCCCGGTTGGGATTCAGTGAACTCGCCTCGGTCCCGATCGGGAACATCGATCCTGCCGCCCGCGTACGCATCCTGTGCGAACTCGCCGTGCTGCGCGAAGGCGTCGAAGGTCTGGTCCTCGTCTCCCCCGACCGGCACGGCGGACGTCCGGACGGCTGGTGGCGCATCGCCGGGGAGTTCGCCGACCGTGGCTACGCGATGCTCGTGATCGTCGGCGGCTCGGCAGCGGTCGCTCTGGAGCGGATGCACGAGTTCGAGGCGATCAACGCCTCCGGCCCCGTCGAGCCACTTCCCACACCCGCACCCACACCCGCGCCCGGCCCCGACCCCGAACCCGAACCCGAGCCCGAACCCGAACCCGACCCCGAGCCCGGACTGGTGGCCGACACACCAGATGTCGGACCGGACGGGGCAGAAGGTCCTGCATTTGGCGTGTCGGCCGACGCCACGAACCATGCGGCGGACGCCACGAACCATGACGCGGACACCCCGCTTCCCCTGCGCGAGGACCCCTCAGAGAACGGAGGTGGGCGATGAAGGTTCCCGCCATGATCGCCGCCGAGCTGCGGCGACTGACTGCGAGCAGGATGGGGATCCTCGCCCTGGTCGCGCTGATCTGCGTGCCGATCCTCTACGGCGGCCTCTACCTTTGGGCGAACCAGGACCCGTATGCCAAGTTCCCCGAGGTTCCCGTCGCTCTGGTCGTCGACGACGACGGTGCGCCCGCCCCCACCAGCGGCACCGAGCCGGCGACCGGCGAAGATGTGAACTACGGCGAGGATGTGGCCGAGAACCTCCTCGAGGGCAACGCCTTCGACTGGCAGCGGATGACGGCGGACGACGCCTCCGAGGCACTGCGGACGGGTGCCGTCGACTTCACCGTGACCATTCCGGCGGACTTCTCCACCGCGCTGACCTCCGCCGCCAGCACGGACCCCCACCAAGCACGGATCGTCCTCGAGACCAACGACGCGAACAACTATCTCGCCTCGTCGATGGGTACCCAGGCCGTCGAGAAGATCCGCAGCTCGGTGGCTGAGATGGTCGGGAGCCAGGCGGCCGAGCGACTGCTCACCGGGCTCAGCGACGTGCGTGACAACCTCGTCACCGCGACGGAGGGGGCCACGCAGCTCGCGGACGGCGCGGGGACGGCCGCGACGGGGAGCTCCACGCTCGCAGACGGCACCGCCAAACTCGCGGACGGCACCGCTCAGCTCGCGGCAGGAGCGCAGACACTCGCGAGCGGCGCACAGCAGGTCAGCGCGGGGAACCGCCAGTTGGCGGACGTCGCCGACCGTGCCGGCGCGGCAGTCCAGCAGGCGACCAACGCCCTCCCGCAGGTGCGCACCGACATCGCGAACGCCCTGACGGAGCGGGGTCTCACCCCGGAGGAGATCGACCAGGTCCTGGCCACGCTCGACCCGCTGGGCTCCCGCCTGGAGGAGGGCAACGCGCAGGTGCAGAGCGCGGTCGGCAAAGTCGACCAGCTCGCCGACGGCGCCGCATCCCTGGCGTCCGGTGCCGCCGATCTCGCATCGGGAGCCGGCACGGTCGCGACCGGAGCTTCGGCCGCGAACACCGGCGCGGTCCAACTGCGGGACGGGCTCGCGACGCTCGCATCCGGAACGACGGAGCTGCGCGACGGGCTGTCCGCCGGTGTCGACGCGATCCCGTCCTCCACACCGGAGCTGCGGACACTGCAGGCCGACACGATCGCCGACCCCGTGAAGGTGTCGAGCGACAAGGTCGCGTCCGCGGAGGACTACGGCGCCGGCCTCGCACCGTTCTTCGCCGCGCTCTCGGCCTGGATCGGCATCTACGCACTGTTCCTGATCGTGAAGCCGATCTCTCGGCGCGCGATCACCGCCCTGCACTCGCCCATCCGCATCACGCTGGCCGGGTGGCTGACCCCCGCGATGCTGGGCGCCGTGCAGATGGTCGGGCTCATGGGCATCCTGGCGATCACCCTCGGCTTCACCTTCGACCACCCGCTCGGCACCCTCGGTGTGATGATGTTCGCCTCGGCCACCTTCGCGGCGATCATCCTCGCGCTCAATGTCTGGCTCGGGTCGGTCGGGCAGTTCCTCGGCCTGGTGCTGATGGTGCTGCAGCTGGTCACCGCGGGAGGGACGTTCCCCTGGCAGACGCTGCCCGGCCCCCTAGCCGCCCTCCATCACGTCCTCCCCCTGGGCTACGTGGTCGACGCGATGAGGCAGCTCATGTACGGCGGAGACTACGCACGCGCCGGGTGGGATCTGGTGGTCCTCGGAGCCTGGCTCGCCGGTGCGCTGCTGCTGGCGATGATCGGGGTGACGCGCATGACCCATCGGCGCACCCTGCGCGACCTGCAACCGAGCTTGATCGGCTGACGATCCCGGGCGTTCGTCGCGGGACACGCCGTGACGAGCACCCGGCCGGATATGATGCGAAGGCGCGACCCTGATACGCGCACTGGGGCTCGATGGGACTGAGTTCCACCTGTCTACCCGAAAGAGCTCTCGACGATGACGACTGATTCACAGGCATCCGCCGCACCCGCACGCCCCTCCCTGGGAGTCCGGATCGGACGCATCGCGTTCCTGGTGGTGGCCGCTGTCGTCGTGGTCGCCGTGGCCGCGGCGTTCTTCGTGACCTGGACGATCCAACGCTCCTTCCCGCAGACAGCCGGCACACTGGAGCTCGATGGGCTCCAGGCCGAGGTCACGGTGCAGCGAGACGCCCGCGGCATCCCGACGATCACGGCGGACTCCACCGACGACCTCTTCTATGCCCAGGGCTTCGTGCACGCCCAGGACCGGTTCTTCGAGATGGACTTCCGTCGCCACGTGACCGCGGGTCGAGTCGCGGAGATGTTCGGGGAGTCGCAGGCCGCGACCGATGCGTTCCTGCGCACCCTCGGCTGGCGCGACGTCGCCGAGGCCGAGGTCGAGGCGATGGACGACATCACGCGCGGCTACTACGAGGCGTACGCCGACGGGGTCAACGCCTACCTCGCTTCCCGCTCCGGAGCGGAGCTGTCGCTTGAATATGCAGTTCTCGGCATACAGAACCCGGACTACGCACCCGAGCCGTGGGAACCCGCCGACTCGGTCGCCTGGCTCAAGGCGATGGCCTGGGACCTCCGGGGCAACATCGAGAACGAGACCGAGCGCTCGCTCCTCGCCGCCGAGTCGAGCGAGGCCGACGAGACGACCACCGAGACCGGCGACCTGCTCGCGCAGCTCTACCCCGACTATCCGTTCGACGAGAATCCGGTGATCGTCCCGAAGATCTCCACGGTGCCGACTCTCGACACCGGCGCAGAGCCCGCCGCCTACACGCTCCCCGAGACCGAGGGCCAGATCCAGCAGGCGACCACGACGATCGAGTGGACCGAGACGTCGAGCGTCATCGAGGCGGCGAGCGAACTCGTCGGCGATGTGGGCGAGGGGATCGGCTCGAACTCCTGGGTGGTCTCCGGCGACCTCACCGAGAGCGGTGCACCGTTGCTGGCGAATGACCCGCACCTCGGCGCCTCCCTCCCTTCGGTCTGGTACCAGGTGCAGCTCACCTGCTCGACCGTGGACGACGACTGCCCGTTCGACGTCAGCGGCTTCTCGTTCTCGGGATTGCCCGGCATCGTGATCGGGCACAACAGCCAGGTCGCCTGGGGCTTCACCAACCTCACGACCGATGTGACCGACCTCTACGTCGAGCGCGTCGTCGGCGACGAGTACTGGCGCGACGGGAAGCTGGTCCCGCTCGAGCAGCGCACCGAGACGATCAAGGTCGCCGGCTCCGACGACATCGAGTTGACGATCCGCTCGACCGTGCACGGGCCGATCATCTCGGGGCTCACCGACGACTTCACAGCGATCGCCGACGACCCCGCACCCGCCCTCGACGCCGGTGGTGCCACCACTCCCGCGCCCGGCGCAGAGGACGACGCCGAGTACGCGGTCAGCCTGCGCTGGACCGCCCTCGACCCGGGCACGACAGCGACCGCGATCTTCGCCCTGGGCACCGCGCAGGACTTCGAGGACTTCCGCTACGCCGCGTCCCTCTTCGACGTGCCGGCCCAGAACCTGATCTACGCCGACACCGAGGGGAACATCGGCTACCAGACGCCCGGCCGACTCCCGATCCGGGGCGCCGGCGACGGGTGGATGCCGCAGCCGGGATGGGACAGCAGCTACGACTGGACCGGGTACATCCCGTTCGAGGAACTGCCGGTGTCGTACAACCCCAGCTCGGGGTACATCGTGACCGCGAACAACGCGATCGTTGCGGATGACTACTCCTACTTCCTCTCCCGCGACTGGGACTACGGGTACCGGGCGGCGCGCATCGCGCACCTGATCGAACGACGCGCGGCGGCCGCTCCGCTGACCGCCCAAGACATGCGCGACATCCAGATGGACAACGAGATGTGGATCGGCAAGCACCTCGTGACCGTGATGGGCGACGTCGAGGTGAGCGGAGCCGGACCGAAGGAAGCCGTGGAACTGCTGACCAGGTGGGACGCCCAGAACTCGGCATCCTCCGCCGCGGCCGCCTATGCCAACGTGCTCTGGTCGAACCTCGTGCAGAACATCTTCGCCGAACGTGAACAGCCGCTCCCCATCGACGGGCAGGGCCGGCTCTTCACCGTGGTGGCCGACTTGTTCGAGGATCCGTCCGACCCGCTGTGGACCAACGCAGCGCTCGGTGTCGACGGGATGGAGTCCATGCTGAAGCTCTCGGCGGAACAGGCCTACGAGGAACTCTCCGCGCTGCAGGGTGAAGACGTCCTGCGGTGGAACTGGGGCGACCTCCACGCGATCACCCTCACGAGCGACACCCTCGGCTCCTCCGGCATCGCGCCGATCGAAGCGCTCTTCAACCGGGGCCCGTTCCCCGTGGGCGGCGGAGCGTCCGTGGTGAACGCGACCGGATGGGCGCTCGGCGTCTCGTACGCGACGACGACGGTGCCCTCGATGCGCATGGTCGTCGACCTCTCGGACTTCGATGCGTCGACCTGGAACCACCTCACCGGGGCGTCCGGCCACGCCTTCCACGCGAACTACACCGACCAGACCGAGGACTGGGCCGCCGGCGTGCAGACGCCGTGGGCCTTCACGGAGAAGGCCGTCGCGGCGGCGACCGTCGACACCCTGGTGCTGACCCCGGCCGGTTGAACCGTCGCGAGCGGCGGCGTCGGAAGCGGTGCCACAGGGTGCTCGGCTAGCGTGGGTGGGTGCCATCCAGTTACCTCGCCCCGAAGGGCACTCCCGCCACGCTCCTGGAGTTCGAGCACGGGGGCGCGACGCTCATCGCAGAGACGTTCGGAGAAGGCCCCCACACCTATCTGCTCCTGCACGGCATCGGCATGGGGCGCAGCGTCTACCTCGACATCGTGCAACGGCTCGAGGGGCGCGTGATCGCACTCGACCTCCCCGGATTCGGTGAGGCGCCCGAACCGACGCGAACCCTCACCATGGAGCGGCACGCCGACCTGGTCGCGGCCTATCTGACGCACGTGGGGGCGAGTCCGGTCATCGTGATCGGCCACTCGATGGGAAGTCAGATCGCGGCCGAGCTCGCGGCGCGGCATCCCTCCCTCGTCGAAGGCGTGGTGCTGGCCGGCCCCACCGTGAACAAGGCGGCGCGCAACGTCGGTGCCCAGGCGCGGTACCTGCTGCTCGACCTGATCGGCGAACGCCCGTTGGTGCTCTGGCGCGGGGCGAGGGAGTACCTGCGCGGCGGCCCGCACCTGATCCGGAAGATGCGCGCGACCATCGTGCACGAGCCCGAAGACGCGTTCGTCCGCATCGAGTGCCCCGTGCTCGTGCTCCGCGGTGAGAGCGACCCGTTGGCGCCGCTGAGCTGGTGCCGCGAAATCCTCGACGCCATCCCCGGGGCCGCCCTCGAAGTCATCCCCGACCACGGTCACGGCACCCTGATCAGCGACTCCGAGCCCGCAGCCCGGCTGATCCACGAGTTCGCCGCCCGCCTCTGACCCCTCACCGACCGTCGGCGTTCACAACTCAGGACGCAGCGCGCCCTCGGCTCTAGGCGGCGCGTCCCTGCTCAGAGCCAGGTCGTCTTTCCTGATCTACGAACACCGCGCCCCGCGAACCTCCCCCCGAACACGTCGATGATTTCTCGAAGAGCGGCCTGAACCGAAAGCGGACTACGAAGGATGTCGGCCGCGAGGGGACGAATCGTCACGTAGCCCGCGCGTGCGGCTGCGATGTCGCGATGGCGATCCTGCTGTTGCTTTCCCCATCCCTCGTGAAACTCCCTGCTGTCACATTCGATGATCAGCCAGCCGTCCACGATGAAGTCGACGTAGCCGACACCCGAGATGAGGACCTGGGTCTCATACGCGAGCCCGAGCGCCCGCAGCATGAGACGAACGAGCGTCTCAGGCCCGGACGCCGCTGACGAATCTACAAGACGCAGGAGCGGTCGGAACCGCGCCGGCAGATCCTCGAAGAGCGCCTGCAGCTCCGCCATCGTCATGAGGCCGTGGTGAGTCAGGCTGTCGAGCGTGGCAACCGTGGCACGGGGTGTCTGACAACGAACGGCATGGCGTACCGCTGCATGAAGAGTCGACACATGCAGCAGCTGCGCGTCCGGCTCATCGACCCAATGGAGATGCGGCGCATCGGCCTTTCGGGCGGGGAGACGCGAACTGTTCCTCGGCACCTGCACGTGCAGCCTCGTGTTGGTCAGGACGAAGACTCCGATGACCTGCAACAAGGACAGACATGTGAGTCGGCCTCCTGCGCGGACCGCTTCGATGACCGTCCGATCAATGCCCGGGCGCGCGTATCTGTTCCTGCGCGGACGAAGGAGATGCCCCGCGCGCACTGCGGCTGTCACTTCGCGCGACGTCATACCGCCATGTAGGAGTTCTTCGCGGGTGTGGAGCATCGGCGTGAAGAGCGCGGTCGCACGCTGTCCTGGAGTGAGGTTCTGCACGGATCGAGACTGGCGGGGCTGACGACTCCGAGGGCTGCTCCACCAGGCAATGTGAATGACTTCTGCTGATCGTCGAGATGTGCAGACTGGGTGGTGTCGTCGCCGATCCACCCTTCCTGGCGGATGTCGTTCACAATTCAGGAAACTCGGGGGCATAAGGCATCAACGTGGTCTGGTTCCGCCTGCCCCCGCCGACTTCTCCTGAATTGCGAACCGCGTCACGGGCTAGAGGGCCCAGAACACCTTGCCCGGCCGGCGCGACACCCGGGGGGAGGTCAGCCGGCGGCGGGCGGGGTCTGCTTCGACTCGGCGAGCTCGTCCACGACGAGGCCCCGCTGCTCGATGGTTCCGTTCCGATAGGCCTGCCGCCCGACGATGTGCGCCGAGAGCGGAGCGGTCGCGAACTGCATCAGCACGATCGGCGCGATGAGCACGAGCCCGACCAGGATGCCGCCGATCGACCGCTGCGACAGGGCGATGGCGATGCAGATGAGCAGGAGCCCGAGGACCTGTGGCTTGGTGGCCGCGTGCAGACGGGAGGGCACATCCCGGAAGTGCAGCAGTCCGACCGCCGCCGACAGGCACAGCACGGCGCCGAGCAGGATGAGCACCAGGACCGCCACGTCGATGACGGCATCCGGGATCATGAGACCGAACACGTTCATGGTGTCGTGTTGTCCCTTCTCGCGACGAACCGGGCCACCGCGATCGACCCGAACACTCCGATGGCCGCGATGATGAGGAGGACGGGGATGTTCCGAGTGTGACCGTTGATCGCCATCTCCGCACCGATCACGCACATCACCTCGGTGAGGAGCACGTCGGAGGCGACGGCGCGGTCGAGGATCGACGGTCCGCGCACGATGCGAATCAGGGCGAGGATCGCGGCGATACCGAAGACGACCATGATCAGCAGGAGCAGAATGTTCATCGGACACCGCCCTTCGCTCCGAGTCCGGCCCGTTCGTCGGCCTTGAGTGCACGGTACTGCGCGGGGTCGCCGAGCGCACGCACGATCCTGCGCTCCCACCGGAGCACCCCGGCGCGCTGCTTCTCCACGTCGTCGGTCGTCCGGACGCCGATCACGTGCAGGTACAGGATGCGTCGGTCACGATCGGTCTCGACGACAAGCGAACCGGGGATCAGTGAGGACACCACGGCGACGTGCGTCATCACCAGGTCGTCGGCGTAGCGCAGGGGCACCGCGACGATGGCTGTGCCCGGTTGGCGGCGGAAGTCGAACACCTGCACCGTGACCGAGAGCGCGCCGTTGAGCACGGCGAAGAGGAACTGCACGACGAAGAGCGCCGCGTACCAGAGGTTGACTCGACCGGAGAGGGCGACGGTGGGCAGCCGGAAGACGCGGGTGACGAAGATCGCGACGATCAGTCCGGTGAGGAAGGACAGCACGGTGAACTGCGCCCACAACAGCATCCAGAGCACGACGAGCCACGCCAGGAAGGGCAGCTGCACCCGGATGTCGCGCCAGAGATGACGTCGGGTCTCGCGCACCATCAGCCCACCTCCTCTTCCAGCTGCACCAGGCTCACCGGCTGCAGCAGGGCGGCGCCGATACGGTCGCACAGGGCGTAGAGGGGACCGGCGAAGACGGTGAGGGCGAGGGTGACCGCGACCATCCCCCCGGTCGCGACCGTCATGATCTTCGGGATGCGACGACGCTCCTGCTGCTCGTCGGCGGCCGGGGCGTTGCCGAGGTAGGAGATGCGCCCCTCGGTCTCGGTGGAGTCCTCCTCCTCACGCCAGAACGCGAGGTTCCAGGCGCGCATGAGGGCGTACAGCGTGAGCAGCGAGGTGATGATGCCACCGAAGATCAGCACGAGCATGAGCGGGGTGCCGACGGAGGCCGCCGCCTCGAACAGTGCGAACTTGCCGATGAACCCCGAGAAGGGTGGCAGGCCACCGAGGTTGATCGCGGGCACGAAGTACAGCACGGCGATCACGGGGGCGACCTTGAGGAGTCCCTTGACGCGCAGGATCGATGTGCTGCCCGCTCGACGTTCCACGAGGCCGACTGCGAGGAACAGGGTCGTCTGCACGACGATGTGGTGGACGATGTAGTACACCGTCGCACCGATCGCGGCCGGCGTCGCTATCGCGAGACCGAAGATCATGTAGCCGACATGGCTGACCAGGGTGAACGACAGGATTCGTTTGAGCTCCGCCTGCGCGACCGCACCGAGCACTCCGACGATCATGGTCGCGAGCGCGATGATGAGCAGCAGGGTGTCGATGCTGTTCGAGGCGAAGAGCTGCGTCTCGGTGCGGATCAGCGCGTACACGCCGACCTTGGTCAACAGGCCTGCGAACACGGCGGTGACCGGGGCGGGCGCGGTCGGGTAGGAGTCCGGCAGCCAGAAGGACACCGGGAAGATGGCCGCCTTGATGCCGAATGCCACGACCAGCATCAGGTGCAGCACCAGCTGCGTTTCCTGCGGGAGCTCCGACATCCGCTCGGCGATCTGCGCCATGTTGACCGTGCCGAGCGCACCGTAGATCATCGCGATCGACGCCAGGAACAGGATCGACGACACCAGCGAGACGACGATGTAGACCGCGCCGGTGCGGATCCGGGACTCGGTGCTGCCGAGGGTGATCAGGACGTACGAGGCGACGAGCAGGATCTCGAAGCCGACGTAGAGGTTGAAGAGGTCGCCCGCGATGAAGGCGTTGAAGATACCGGCGGCCAGGATCAGGTAGGACGGGTTGAAGATCGAGATCGGCGTCTCGTCGGTGCCGTCGGCCGCCCCCTGGCCGACCGAGAAGAGCAGGACCGCGACCAGCACGATGCTCGAGATCAGCACCAGAAGCGCAGCGAGCCGGTCGACGTAGAGCACGATGCCGAACGGGACGGGCCAGCCACCGACGGACACCGCGAGCGGCTCACCTCCGTCGACCACCACGAGGAGGATCGCGGCGATCACCGAGACCGCGGCGAGCGTCGCGACGGTGACGACGACCTGGAGCCGTGGGTTCCGGCCGAAGACGAGCGTGACCGCGGCTCCCAGGAGCGGCAGGGCGACGAGGAGCGGGACGAGGGCGGTCATGGCTTGCCCTCCTCGTTCTGTCCGTGGTCGTGACGTTCGTCGTGGTCTGCGTCGCCACCCCAATCGGTGGGCGCATCGAAGGGTGCGTCGTCATGGATGGCGGAGTGATCACGCATGTGCAGCACCGTGATCGGCGAAGTCTGCACCCCGACGAAGTCCGTGGTGGCCTCGTCGTCGTCGGTTTCGGACTCGTCGTCCATGAGGTCTTCGTCGGCGTCGGTGCGCTCGCGGAGCGCGATGTCGGCCTCGTCGTCCTCGACGGTGTCGGCTTGGCCGAGCTGCCAGGAGCGGTAGATGAGGGCGAGGAGGAAGGCGGAGACCGCGAACGTGATCACGATGGCGGTGAGGGTGAGCGCCTGCGGGAGCGGGTCGCTCATCTCGCCTTCGGTACCGAAGAATGGAGCGTTGCCCGGCACTCCCATCACGATCAGGAGCAGCAGGTTGGTCGCGTTGCCGAGCAGCAGGAAGCCGATCAGCACGCGGGTCAGGCTGCGCTCCAGCATCGCGTACACGCCGCAGGCGAAGAGCACGGCCATGATGATGATCAGGGTGAGGGAGACGTCCATCAGCGGCTCCTCCCCTCACGGGAGAGGAAGCCTTCGGGGCCCGGTGTGGACCGGAGGGCAGCCTGCCGATCGACCTCGGCGCCGAGGCTGCGCAGGACGTCGAGGACCAGACCGATCACGACCAGGTACACGCCCACGTCGAAGATGGTCGAGGTGACGAACTCCATGTGCCCGATGCCGGGGATCTCCCATTCCCAGAAGGTGCTGGTCAGCGGTGCGAGGCCGAAGAAGAGCGGCACGACCGCGGTGCCGACGGCGAGGATCAACCCGGTGCCCAGGAGTCGCCCGGCGTCGGTGGGCGCCGCGGCGCCGAGCTCCCACCGGCCACCGGCGATATATCGCATGACCAAAGCCATACCGGCGACAAGTCCTCCGGCGAAGCCTCCGCCCGGAAGGTTGTGCCCGGAGAACAGCAGGAAGATCGAGACCACGATGATCGTGTGGAACAGGATTCGGACGATCACCTCGAGCAGGATCGAGCGGTTCTCGGGCTTCATCCTCTGTCCGCCGACGAGCCAGGCACGCGGGCTGCTCTCGTTCTCGGATGTCTGGAAGCGGATGCCCTCGGTGGTCTCGACGAGCGGGCGGCTGCGGGCGGCCTTGCGGGTGGCCCGCGGCAGATTCTTCGTGCCCGCCAGAAGGTCGGCCCGGTGCGTGACGAACACCAGGGAAGCCACACCCGTCGCGGCCAGCACGAGCACCGAGAGCTCGCCCATCGTGTCCCAGCCGCGCAGGTCGACCAGCGCCACATTGACCACGTTCTTGCCGTGGCCGATCTCGTAGGCGATCTCGGGGAAGATCTCCGAGATCGGGTCGGCGATCCGGGACTGGGTCGCCACGACGGCGATGAAGGCCATCGTGACGCCGACGCCGATCGCGAGGAGCGCACGCGGAACCCGGCCGACGGAGGCGTTGTGCTCGCCCATCCGCGCGGGGAGGCGACGGAGCACGAGCGCGAACGTGACCATCGTGACGGTCTCGATGAGGATCTGCGTGAGAGCGAGATCCGGGGCACCGCTCGTGGCGAAGAGGACCACCATCCCCAGGCCGGTGACCGACACCAGGACCACTCCCGTGTAGCGCTTCTGCGCACGGACCGCGAAGACTCCGGCGATCGCCATGATCGGTGCCACGACGATCTGGGCGGGGGTGTGCCATGCCGACAGGTTGTAGCGATCGATGTCACTCGCGATGAGCGCTGTCACCTCTGCGGAGACGAACACCACGAAGATGGTGCCGACGTACACCGGCAGGGAGCCTCGCTGGGTGAGCGTGGTGCTCAGGACCGACAGGCGGTCGACGCCGCGCATGACGAGGTAGTACACGTCCGCCGCCGTGAAGCGCAGCAGGCGGGCCTTGCGATCCCACCCGGTCTTGCGGCTGAGCAGGAAGAGCCCGATGCCGAGCAGGATCGAGAGGATCGAGATGCCCAGTGCAGGTTCGAAGCCGTGCCAGAGGGCGAGATGCCCCGGACCCTCGACGGCTTCTCCGGCGTGGTCGAGCCCGGGGCTCGCGGTGAGCGCGTACCCCTGCAGGGCGACGTCGAGCGCAGGGGCGCCGATTCCCGCGGCGAGGGTGACACCGGCGAGGATGATCGGCGCCGACAGGAATCCCACCGGAGGGTCGGGCCAAGCGGTGTCCGGGAGCTGCTGTCCCTGCTCATCACGCTTCTTCCAGAAGGCCCCCCAGAGGAAGCGGGCCCCATATGCCGCAGTCAGCATGGAACCGAGGACCACCCCGATGAGCGCGACCAGACCCCACGGGGATCCTCCCAGCGCATCGTCGAGAAGAGCGGTGAGGGTCGATTCCTTCGCGACGAAACCGATGGTCGGAGCGATGCCGACCATCGAGGCGATGGAGATGAATGCCGCCGTCGCCATGACGGGAGCCTGGCGTCCGACACCGGAGAGCTCGGTGATGTCTCGCGTGGAGAGCTGACGGTCGATGACGCCGACGATCAGGAACAGGGCCGACTTGAACAGCGCGTGACCGATGACCAGGGCGAGGCCCGCGAGTGCCGCGGCCTGGGTTCCGTAGCCGACGACCACGGCGAAGAAGCCGAGCTGGCTGACCGTGCCGAACGCGAGGATGCGCTTGAGGTCGGTCTCACGCAGCGCCTGGATGCCGCCGATCAGCATCGTCAGGATGCCGAGGGTGATGACGATGGGGCGCCACGGCGCGCTGAACGCGAAGATCGGGGCGAACCGGGCGATCAGATAGATACCTGCCTTCACCATCGCCGCCGCGTGCAGATAGGCGCTGACGGGAGTAGGCGCGGCCATCGCGCCGGGAAGCCAGAAGTGGAACGGGAACAGCGCCGACTTGCTGATCGCTCCGACCAGCAGCATGACGATCGCGGCATCCACGATCGGTCCGGACGGCGCGATCTCGAGGATCTCGCGGATGCTCGAAGTGCCGGTGTCGACGACCAGCAGCACGACTCCGACGAACATCACGAGTCCGCCGAGCGTGGTCACGAGGAGTGCTTGGAGCGCCGCGCGTCGGCTGGCGGCACGGCGCCGGTAATGACCGATGAGGAGGTAGGAGAGGATGCTCGTCAGTTCCCAGAACATGACCAGCATCACGAGGTCGTCGGTCAGGACGAGACCGTACATCGCGCCGGCGAAACCGAGCAGCACCCCGGCGAACTGACCGATGCCCGCGGTGTCATCGTGGAAGTACCACCGGCAGTAGAGCAGCACGAGGGCGCCGACCCCGGTGACGATGAGCGTGAGCACCCAGCCGAGCACGTCCATGTTCATGGACAGGTTGAGGCCGAGTTGCGGGATCCAGGCGACCGACTCGAACGGAACCGGACCATCGAGAACCTGTGGCGTCATCACGAGCGCATGCACGAAGGCGGCAGCCGGGACGAGGGCCGCGATCGCGAACGCCTGAGCTCCGAGCCAGCGCACCAGAACGGGCATCAACAGCGACCCGAGGAGGAACACGGCGAGGAGCGTCAGCATATACGCGGCTCCCTCGGGGGTCGTCGGCCCCACAGCTCTCGCGGGGGTCTCGCGTCCAGTTTACCGACGGGAGGCGCACCGCGCGGTTCTCGCTCTGCACGAACGTGCAAGAGTGGTCGCATGCGGGCGTGGGTGCGGGAACTGGCCGGAGGGGTCGGAGCCCTCGGGCTGGCACTGATCACCGCCGCGCAGGTCGCGGCGTCCGCGCGTTCCGAGTTGCTGTTCCGTGACGCGGATTCCCTGGTCGTAGCGATGTTCGCACGGTCCGTCCTCTCCGGGCAGCCGCTGGACTGGGCGATGTCGAGCGTGCTGTTCCTCCCCGAGACCGCGGTGTTCGCCGGCCTCGACACGGTCCTGCCGTTCGAGGTGGACGGTCTGTTGGCCGTGAGCGCCATGGTGAACCTGCTCGCCCTGTACGGAGCCGTTCGCGTCGTCGCCGGCCGTCGGTCCGAGCGATCGGCGCCCGTCACGTGGTCGTTGCTGAGCGTCGCCGCCTTCTCCGTGCTCGCCATGACAGAGGTGTCGGCGTCTCGGGATGCGCTCGAGCTCGCGTCCTTGACGCTGACGACGACCTACTACGCCGCGACCGTCATCGCCGTCGTGCTCTCGGTCGGACTGGTCCGGCGGGTGCTGGACGGGGGGTCGCGCGGCGCCGTCTCGCTGATCGCGCTCGGCGCCACGGCCCTCGTGTCGACCCTGTCGAATCCTCTCTACGCGGTGTGGGCGACGGGACCGCTCACCCTGCTGCTCGCCTTCTTCATGATCCGAACGACGCAGCGGGCCCGGATCGGCGTGGTGATGGCCGTGCTTCTCGCCGGGACGATACTCGGATTCCTCGGACGCATTCCATTGGCGGCATGGATCGCCAACACCGGTGCCGGCTACGTGCAGCCCGAGCGGTGGTCCGAGTCTCTGGAGTACTACGGCGCGCTGCTGATCGGCCGACTGTCGACCCCCGGCGGGATCATCGCCGGGCTGCTCGTCCTCGCACTCCTCGTGCTCGCCGGCTTCCGCACGGCACGGGCCTCAGACGACGGCACCCGCTTCGTCGCCACGATCGCCTGGCTCATGCCGGTCCTCGTCGTCGTCGGGGCGATCGCGGTCGGCACTCATGCGACCCGCTACCTGCAACCCCTCGCCTTCGCCCCCGTGCTCGCGCTCGTCGCATCGCCTCGCATCGTGCGGATGCCGGTACGGGTCCGCCCGATCCTCGCGGCCGTGTCCGTCGCGCTGCTGGTGGCGGGCGGCGCAGCACGCGTCCCTCAGCTCGCCGCCGCCGCTCAGGTCACCGACCCCGACCTGGCCTGCGTGACCGAGTGGATCGACGCGTCCGGCCGCACCGGCGCCGGGCAGTTCTGGACCGTCCGCCTGCCGAAACTGCATCTGCAGGATCCCGCCCGACTCGTCCAGGTGGATCACGAACTGCGGGGCTACGCCTGGCTCGTGAACCGGCACGACTTCGACGTCGGGGAGGTGACGTTCCTGCTGGAGGACGCGCAGACCGTCCCGTGGAGCCTGCCGCTCCCGGCCGTGCCCGAGGAAGTGGTCGACTGCGGCCGCTATCGCATCCTCGATTTCGGCGAGACCGCTCTCCCGCTCGGACCGCAGCGCAGTTGATCCGCACCGTGCCCGGTCAGCGCGAGGCGGGGCCCGTCGTGGTGCCGGCGTGGAAACGGCAGGTGAGATGCTGCGTGATGCCGGGTTCGCCCCGGAGCATGCGTGCGATCTGCTCCCCCGCTGCCCGCCCCTTCTCGACAGCCGGCTGCACGCTGGTCGTGAGGCTGAGGTCTCCGAGACCGTCGAGCGCGATGCCGTCGAATCCGGCGACGGAGAGGTCCTCCGGCACGCGGAGTCCCGCCTCCTCCGCGGCGCGGATCACCCCCACCGCGAGCAGATCGCTCTGCGCGAGCACGGCTGTCGGCCGGGTGGCCGGATCGGCGAGGAGCATCCTTCCCACCAGCACCCCTTCGTCGATGAGGCTTCCGGCGGCGGATATCGCGAGGGCGTCGGGGAAGATCTCTCGCGTCCCGGCGAGCCGATGGATCGTGACATCGACGGTGGCGTTCGCGAGCCGCTCGGGAGTGATCGCCGTCCGTTCGCGTTCGGTGTCGAGGGGAAGCGTAACCAGGGCGACGTCGCGGTGGCCGAGGTCCCGCACATGGCGCGCGATGTCGGCGGAGGCTGCCGCGTTGTCCAGAGTGATGCGCGGGATCGACTCCCCCGCGTCTCCCTCGATCACGACGACGGGGAGGCCTCGCCCGACGACGATCTCGAGTGAGGATCTCGTGCGTGCCGAACAGCCGATCAGCACGAACGCATCCACCGGAGCATCGGCGATACCCGCACCCTCTTCCCCCGGCTCGTCGCGCATCAGCAGGATCCCCGCACTGAGTTCGGCCAGCCCGTCGGTGAGTCCGTCCATCAAGGCGGTCGTGACCGGGTCGAGGAAGGCCGCGCGGAGGTGACCTTCGAGCACGACCGCGACGATGCCGCTGCGTCCTCGCCGCAGGGATGCCGCTCGCGGGTCGGGGCCGGCGTACCCGAGGTCGGCCGCGGCGGCGAGGACCCGCTCCCGAGTCGCGGGGGCCACCTTCGCCTTGCCGCTGAAGACGACCGAGGCGGTGGAGGTCGCCACACCCGCCTCGCGCGCGACGTCAGCGATCGTGGGCCGACGTGGCGTCTCCTGACTGCTCATACTTCGAGGATAGCTCCCTTCGTTTCCGAATTGTCGAATCGATTCGATAGGCTGTGCGGCATGGATTCAGCCCTCACCCGATCGCAGTTCGTCCGCTGGCGTGCCGCGATCTTCGCCATCTTCCTGGCGAGCGGCCTCTCGATCGCGACCTGGGCGTCGCGCGTGCCCGGGATCAAGCAGGCACTTGATCTCGACAACGCGCAGGTCGGCCTGATCCTGCTCGGCATGGGCATCGCGTCGATCGTCGGCATCTCGACTGGCCCTGCCGTGATGGCACGCACCGGAGCGCGACGGGGGATGCTCCTGACGATGCTGACGTTCGCCACCGGCATCGTGCTCGTCGGGTTGGGCGCGAACGTCTTCGGCTCCGTCACGGTGGTCCTGATCGGCATGGCGCTGTTCGGCTTCGGCAACGGCTCGGTCGACGTGATGATGAACGTCGAGGCGACGGCGATCGAGCAGCAGATGAGGCGCACGATCCTTCCCGTGTTCCACGCCTTCTTCAGTTTCGGCACGGTCATCGGCGCGGCGATCGGCGCGCTGGCGGCCCAGCTCAGGATCGACGTCGCCACGCACGCCACCGTCATCGGCGTGCTCATCGCCGTGATCGCGGTGGTCTGCTTCTTCCAGGTGCCGTCGCGAGAGGCAGCTCTCGACCCGACGGATCACGAGAAGCCGCCGTTCCGCGCACGCATGCACACCGCGTTGGAGGCATGGCGCGAGCCTCGGACGTACCTGCTCGGCATGGTGATGCTCGGGATGTCGTTCGCCGAGGGAGGAGCGAACGACTGGATCGCACTGGGCACCGAACAGGGGCACGGCTTCGCGGAGGGCACGGGGGCGGTATCCCTCGCGGTGTTCTCGATCGGGATGACGACGGTGCGACTGTTCGGCGGGCCGCTGGTCGACCGCTTCGGTCGTGTCCTGGTGCTGCGCATCCTCGCCGTCGCCGCGGCGTCCGGCATCCTGCTGTTCATCCTCGCGCCGACCTTCCCTCTCGTGCTCGTCGGTGCGGCGCTGTGGGGGGTCGGTGCCTCGCTCGGCTTCCCCCTGGGCATGTCCGCGGCCGCAGACGATCCGGCCAAGGCCGCGGCGCGGGTGAGCGCCGCCGCCACGATCGGCTACGTCGCCTTCCTCGGCGGCCCGCCCGTCCTCGGGGTCATCAGCGAGCACATCGGTCTGCTCAACACGCTGTTCATCCTGGTCGGGCTGGTCGTGCTGTCGGGGCTGTTCTCCGGAGCCGCCCGTCCACTCCGCGAAGACGAGAAGACACCGGTGGCGCGCACGGAGCAGGGCTGAGGCTCAGCCCTCGCACCCACGCACCAGACCCCCGCTTACCGCCGAAACCCCCAACTGCTGACGTCTGGAGACGGGGGTTTCGGCGGG
>NZ_JRKC01000006.1:0-25401 GCF_000800925.1 Microbacterium sp. ZOR0019
CGTTGTTCCCGGAGCGAGCATCGGGAGGGACCCGCGAAGCGGGAGGGCACCCGTTCTGCGAGCGAAGGGAACAACCCCGCCCCGACCCCACAAGAGTCACCGAGAGCGAAAGTTATCCACAGCCCCCTCCACAGCCTGGGGAGAATTACACCGGTGTTATTCACAGGGGTTAACAACCCTGTTAACAACTCCGGATCAGGACAAAAGGATCAGCGGCGGCACGAAAGCCACGACCACGATCAACAGCACGACCAGCGCGGACAGCAGGATGATCTGCAGGGTCCGCTGCTCTCGACGCTTCGTCTTGACGTAGATCAGAGCGACCAGCGCTCCGACGACGGCACCGCCGAGGTGCGCCTGCCAGGAGATTCCCCCGACGAAGAGACCGAACGCGAAGTTGATTCCGAGGATGACGAGGATTCCCGTCACGTTGGCGCCGATGTGGCGACCGATGATCAGCAGCGACGCCAGGAGCCCGAAGATCGCCCCGGATGCGCCGACCGTCCACGAACCGGGCGCGAGGATGGCGACCATCACCGATCCCCCGAGGCCGCTGATCAGATACAGGGCAAGGTAGCGGGTGCGGCCGAGCATGGGCTCGAGGCTCTGCCCCAGCATCCACAGCGCGAGCATGTTGAGTGCCAGGTGGATGAAGCTCCCGTGCACGAGCAGCACGGTGAGAAGACGCCAGGGCTCGAAGGGCACGGCGAAGAGATTCGGGTACAGGAAGGGGGCGAAGAACCCCAGAGCCTGGATGAGCGGGTCTTTGAACCCGGGGATCAGTTGCACCAGCCCGATGAAAGACGTTATGGCGAGCAGCGCGTAGGTGACGACGGGTCGCCCGCCGCGGGTCACGGCCAGGGCACCGCCCCGACCACCGCGCCAACGACGTTCGGCCCTCTTCTGCGCGGGCGTCCTGTTCTTCCGCTCGGCATTCATGCACTCCGGGCAGATGACGCCGACGGGTGCCTGGGTCTGGCACTCGGGACAGATGGTGCGCATGCACCGCTGGCAGAGCACGAAGCTCTGCCGATCCGGATGGCGATAGCAGAAGTTGTCGCGATTGCTCGTGAACTCAGGCGTGGTCATCCGGATCGGCCGCAGCTGTCGTCAGGCCGCGACGATGTCGATCGACTGCAGCACGACCGGCTCGACCGGGCGGTCGCCGGGGCCCGTCTGCACGGCGCCGATCGCGTCGACGACAGCCTTGGAGGCGTCATCGGCGACCTCGCCGAAGATGGTGTGCTTGCCCTGCAGCCACGGCGTCGGGTCGGTGGTGATGAAGAACTGCGAGCCGTTGGTGCCCTCAGGCTTGCCTGTGATGGCGTTGCGGCGGAGGCCGGCGTTGGCCATCGCGAGGATGTAGGGCTCGTTGAAGTTGAGCTCCATGTTGATCTCGTCGTCGAAGTTGTAGCCGGGGCCTCCGACGCCCTGTCCGAGCGGGTCGCCGCCCTGGATCATGAAGTTCGGGATGATGCGGTGGAAGATGACGTCCTTGTAGAGAGGACCCTCGCCGGGCTTGCCGGTGGCGGGATCGGTCCACTCCTGAGTGCCGTCGGCGAGGCCGACGAAGTTCTTGACCGTCTTGGGGGCGTGGTCGCCGAAGAGGTTGATGACGATGTCACCGTGGTTGGTGTGCAGGGTTGCGACGTGGGAAGCGTGAGCCATGTCCTCATTCTCGCAGAGCTTCCGGTGAGTTCGCCCGGTGTACCGCGGATCCGATGATGGCGCAAGGGTCCGGTGATTCCCGCCCGGCATCCAGGCTCTCGTGGCAAGATGGGGAACCCGTACTCCAATGGACAGGAGAGCATCGTGAGCCTCAGCCGCAAGCGGAAGAAGGAACTGCGTCGTCTTCAGAAAGACGCGAACCAGCTCTGGGAGAACCAGCAGGTGCTCGTCGGCCACGCCGCCGAGGTCGCACGCGAAGCCGGCCGTCAGCTCGGCAGCATCAATCGCGAGCAGGTCGTGCCTGTCATCCAGGACACGTACAACCGTCGTGTCGCACCGGTCGTCGACCGTGGCGTCAAGATGGGTCGGCACGTCGTCGACGACAAGGTCGTCCCGATCGTGGGTGGAGTCGTCGGATCCGCGCTGACCGCCTGGGACGTCGCGAACGCCAAGCGCTACGGCGTCACGCCTCCCGCTCCGCGCGGCGCCTTCGGCAAGAAGCAGAAGTCGGGCCCCGGCCTCGGATCGGTCATCGCGATCGTCCTCGGTGCCGCTGCCGCCATCGGTGTCCTCTACGCCGCCTGGCAGACGCTGCGTGCCGATGACGAGCTCTGGGTCGCGGACGACCCGCTCGCAGCCCCCGACGCGTGAACACTTCGGCTCCCGCCTCCGTCGCCTCGGGTGGCGGAGGCGGTCCGCATGCGCGGGTGCGTGAGGCCGCGCAAGCCCGCGGTCTCGACATCGAGATCCGCGAACGTCCGGCCGCCGGCAGCCTGTTCGAGGCGGCGGAGCTGCTCGGCATCCCCGCGTCCGGCATCGTGAAGACCCTCGTGGTGAAGCGCTCGGACGACACCTTCCTGTTCGCCCTCGTGCCGGGCGGACGTTCGATCTCGTGGCCGAAGCTGCGTGCGCTGGTCGGAGTCAACAAACTACGGCTCCCGGAACCAGAACTCGCCCTCGCGGCGACCGGCTACGAACGAGGCACAATCGTGCCGATCGGCAGCACCACCGACTGGCCCATCTACGCCGACGAGTCCATCGTCGGACAGCGCATCGCGATGGGCGCGGGGACGCACGGATTCAGCCTGTTCGTCGAAGCCGACGACCTCATCGCCGCATACGGGGCGACCGTCGCCGACATCTCCGTGCCCGAGGAGCGCTGACACCGCACGCTGACGCTCGGCCTCGGCTCAGAGGAGGCCGGCCATGCGCATCGCGATGTCGACCAGCTTGACGCGCTGCAGCTCGGCGACGGAGGTCAGCGGGAACCACTCCGCCATGTCGGTCGAACCGTCGGTCTCGAAGCGGAGCTTGCCGCCGGTGACCGCGCCGCGATAGACGATGCGCAGGGTGTGCAGCGGCTCGGCGGCCTTGTGCACACGCCGGCCGGCCGGGATCACACGGGAGTGGATCCCCAGGAGTTCGCCGACTTTGATGCTGTAGCCCGTCTCCTCACGGAGTTCGCGCCGCACCGCGTCTTCCGGCGACTCCCCGGGCTCGAGCCCGCCACCGGGCATGGTCCACGCCACCCGCCGTCCTTCGGTCCAGCGCGCCAGGAGCAGGCGGCCGTCGTCATCGGTGACGACCGCATACGCCGCGACACGCAGGTCCATGCGTCACACACTATCCGCCGATGAGGGCGGTCGATGACCGCGTGTCAGACGACCCGCACACCCGCCAAGTAGGTGGACGTCACCTGCGTCGCGGCGAGGTCTTCAGCGGACACCGTGACCGGGTCGCGATCCACGACGATGAAGTCCGCGAGGAGTCCGGGGGCGAGGACGCCCACCTCCCGCTCGCTGAAGAGCTGCCAGGCGGCGTTCGCCGTGTGCGCGAGGAGCGCCTGATCCCTGGTGACCGGTGTGCCGCCGGGCATCCGATACCCGTTGCGGGTGGTGCGGGTCTCGGCGACCGCCATGTTGCGGAAAGGCTCGTTCGGGGTGACCCACCCGTCGTTGTGGAACGTCACGCGATGTCCGGCTGCGAACGCGGCGCCGGCATCCGCCCAGGCACCCCCGTGCTCCGGACCGAAGAGATCATCGACGAGCACCTCGCCCCAGTACGTGATGTGGTCGACGAACAGGCTCACCGTGACCCCCAGCGATGCGGCGCGCTCGAACTGCACCGACGTCATCGCGCCGCAGTGCTCCAGCCGGAACCGGTGATCGGTGAGCCCGTGCCGCGCGATGATCTGCGCGAAGACATCGAGGGTCGCGTCGATCGCCAGGTCGCCGTGCGCATGACACGCCAGCTGCCACCCCGCACCGGCATAGGGCTCGGCGATGGCCGACAGCTCGTCCGAGGTGTAGTTCGCCCGGCCGATGTGGTGCGGCTCGAGTCCGAGCGCACGGGTCGCCGGGGTGTCGAGGTACGGGAAGGAGGTGGCGATGTTGCCGACCCAGGGAGAGCCGTCCGACCACGTCTTCACTCCCGTCTGCCGGAAGAACGGGTCGTCGCCGCCTCGTGCGGAGGCGATCCCGCCCGGACGGGACATCTCGTACCACCGGAGGCGCACCGGCATCTCACCCTTCGCACGCAGGGCGTCGATGAGCGGACCGAGTCCGGGGTTCCACGACAGGTCGGCCACGGTGGTGATGCCCCGTGAAGCCAAATCGAGCAGGTGTGCAGGAAGGATGCGGGGGAGCTGCTCCTGTGCCTTCGCGAGCATCGGAGCGACGACCATCTCGACCGCGGCGGCCTCGAGTGCGACACCGGTGAGCTCCCCGTCGGCGTCCCGTCCGAACGAGGCACCGGCGGGGTCGGGGGTGGTCCGGTCGAGGCCTGCGGCGAGCGCCGCAGCGGTGTTGAAGTAGACGGAGTGGCCGGAGTTGTGGATCACGACGAGAGGAACGCCGCCGGCCAGCTCGTCGAGGAAGTGGATGTCGGGATCGGGGAGTCCGCGCTGCAGCAGCGAGTCCCAGCCGTTCGCGAAGACGGCTTCCCCATCGGCCTCCGCGACCGCCGTGCGCAGAGCTGCCAGCACGCCCTCGGCCTGGGGAACGACCACGGGCCGGAGGTCGACGACCAGGTCGGACAGCAGGATCGCCGCGAATCCGGGGTGCCCGTGCGGCTCGATCAGCCCGGGCATGACCCATCCGTCGAGCGCGACCACGTCGGCGTCGGGGTGGTCGCGGCGAATCTCTTCCGTCGAGCCGATGGCCACGATGGTGGCGTCGTCGACGGCCATGGCTTCGACCTGGATGTCGGTGCTCGGCGCGAAAGGACGTATGCGGCCGGTGAAGACTGTCGTCATGGCGTCAGTCTGTCAGGCGTCGGCGCCACGGCGGGGATCGATCAGGAATCGAGAAGCACGCCCGCGTCTCTCCTCCGTAGTGTGAAGTCCATACCGGCAGCACACCGAGAGGACCGAAGATGGCCGAGAAAGAGAAGAACTTCAGCGCCGAAGAACGCGAGGCGATGCAGGCCGCCGCGAAGGAGGCCCGCACCCGGCGTTCCCGCGCGAAGAAGTCACCGGAAGAGCTGCGGGCAGCAGGGGAGGCCGACATCACGGAGGCCATCGAAAAGCTCACCGCCGAGGACCAGGCTCTGGCGAAGAAGCTGCATGCCCTCGTGTCGGAGGTCGCCCCGGAGCTGGTGCCGCGCACGTACTACGGGATGCCGGCGTGGGGTCGTGACGGGAAGGTGCTCTGCTTCTTCCAGCCCGCGAGCAAGTTCAAGGTGCGCTACGGCACCTTCGGCTTCGAACCGATCTCGAACCTCGACGACGGGACGGTCTGGCCGACCGCGTACGCCGTGACCGCACTCACCGACGCCGATCTCGAGTTCCTCGCGGAACGCATCCGCGTCGCGATCAGCTGACCGTCGACCCGGCGGCGACCGCGCAGTAGCGTGGATGTCGTGAGCACACTCCCGTTCCCCGCCTCCGTCTACTCCGCCCGGCTCAGCCGCGCCGCATCCCTCGCCGCCGACGCGGGGCTCGACGCCATCGTGGTCGGTCCCGGGCCGGATCTGCAGTATCTGGTGGGAGTGGAGGGCGACACGATCGAACGGCTGACGGCCCTCGTGATCGCCCCCGGCGCGATGCCGACGGTCGTGGTGCCGCGCATGGAACTCGCAAAGGTGCGCAGCACGGCCGTCGGCGAGCTGGGTCTCGCGGTCGCCGACTGGGTCGATGGAGAAGACCCGTATGCGCTGGTGACTTCGGCGGTGGGCGACGCCGCGCGTGTGGGTGTCTCCGATGCCCTCCCCGCACTGCACGTCCTCCCGATCGGGGATCGTCTCGGGGTGCGCCTCGAGCTCGCGACTCCGGTGCTGCGCGAAGGGCGGATGATCAAGGACGCCGAGGAGATCGCCGAACTGCGCCGGGCCGGAGAAGCCATCGACGCGGTGCATCGACGGGTGCACGAGTGGCTTCGGGCAGGACGCACCGAACGCGAAGTGGCAGCCCACATCGCCGAGGCCATCGTCACGGAGGGCCATCGCACGGTCGAGTTCGTGATCGTCGGGTCGGGTCCGAACGGCGCCGACCCGCACCACGAGGTGTCGGATCGGGTGATCGAGGAGGGCGACGTCGTCGTGGTCGACATCGGCGGTGCGGTCCCGAGCGGATACAACTCGGACAGCACGCGGACCTACGTGGTGGGGACTCCCGCCCCCGCAGCCGCCGAACGGATCGCGGTGCTCGTGCGGGCGCAGCAGGCAGCGGTCGACGCCGTGCGTCCCGGTGCCACCGCGGCCGAGGTGGATGCCGCCGCCCGGAGCGTGCTCACCGACGCGGGTCTGGGGGAGGCGTTCCTGCATCGCACCGGCCACGGCATCGGCGTCTCGGTGCACGAGGAGCCGTACATCGCTCCGGGCAACGACCTGGTCCTCCGCGAGGGCATGGCGTTCAGCATCGAGCCCGGCATCTACTTCGCCGGCGAGTGGGGTGCCCGCATCGAGGACATCGTCGTCGTCACGGCGGACGGTGGAGAGCGGCTCAACGTCGCGCCGCACGGTCTCACCGCGATCGGCCCCCGCTGACGCCGCGCGCTGACCGAGTGCGAGCACTTTCCCGCGATACGATCGGCGCATGCGTCGCCGCCGCAAGGTCTCTTCCGCCACCGCATCTCCGGCGACCCGAGCACGGTACGCGAAACGCCGCCAGAATCGACTCGCCCGCGTCGACAACGACCTCACCGACGAGCAGTGGTACGACCTCATGGAGGCCTGGGGCGGATGCGCCTACTGCGGCGGTGACGGCGCAGCTCTACAGCGCGACTGCATCCAGCCCGTGTCGCGCGGCGGTCGCTACACCCTCGAGAACGTGGTCCCGGCGTGCGCGTCCTGCAATGCCAGCAAGCACAATGACGAGGTGACCGGGTGGCTACGACGGAAGAAGCTCGATGAGCGGACGTTCCTCGTCCGTCATGCGACCATCCTGCGCGCCTTACGTCCCTCCCCGGACGGCACCGCCCTCCCCTAGTCACTAGTCTCGACTCATGACGACGATCGCGCCCCTCACTGCCGCGGACCAGCCCGAGTGGCTCGCTCTCTGGCGGGGGTACCTCGCTTTCTATGAGACCGACCTCGACGAGACGATCACCGCATCCACCTTCGAGCGACTGATCGACCCTGATGGCGGTATCCAGGGGGCCATCGCCCGCGACGAGACGGGTACGGCCGTGGGCATCGTGCACTGGTTGACGCATGCCGCGACGTGGACGACCACGGACTACTGCTACCTCGAAGACCTGTTCGTGGCACCCGACGTCCGCGGCGGCGGTGTCGGGCGGGCACTGATCGCGCACGTGCGAGCGTGGGCCGAGCAGCACGGATCCGCGAAAGTCTACTGGCTCACCGCCGAGTCGAACACCACAGCGCGAGGCCTCTATGACCGCGTCGCCTCCCGGTCGGGGATGATCCACTACCAGATCGATCTCGCCTGACGCGGGGATAATGGGGGCATGCGCGTCGAGAGAGTGGTCCCTGATCTCACCGTGACCGATCTCCGTTCCGCGGTCGCCGAGCATTCGGCGGTGCTCGGGCTGCGGGTGCTGATGGACCACGGCTGGATCGTGACGCTCGGCGACGAGGAGGGGCACCAGCTCAGCCTGATCACCCGCGACGCCTCGGCACCGGTGAATCCCGATGTCTCCGTCTTCGTCGACGACGTCACGGCGGCCTTCGCCCGCGCGGAAGCGTTGGGCCTGGAGATCGTGCATCCACTCACCGACGAGCCCTGGGGTGTCACGCGTTTCTTCTACCGCGACTCCGATGGTCGCGTCATCAACGTCGGGATGCACACAGATCGCGAGTGACCGCGAAAAGAGAGAAGCCCCCGGTACGCACCGAGGGCTTCATCTTCCGGTGGAGCCTAGGAGATTCGAACTCCTGACATCCTGCTTGCAAAGCAGGCGCTCTACCAACTGAGCTAAGGCCCCGTGAGGGATTTCTTGAGTTGAGGAGTGGGGCTACCAGGACTTGAACCTGGGACCTCTTCATTATCAGTGAAGCGCTCTAACCGCCTGAGCTATAGCCCCGTCAACCTCCAAGACTTTACCGGAGAAAGACGGAATTTCCGAATCGAGGGCGACGACCCGGGAGTGTCCTCGCCCTCGACCGTGTTCAGCGACCCGGGCGGATCGTCGCCGTGCCCGCGGAGAGCGATACCTCGATGGTCCGCCGCGCACTCGATGCCTCCTGCACCTTCGAGTTGAGGGTGCCGGCGCTGATGTCCTGGCTCACGGCGTACTCGACATCGGGCAGGGTCAGATCGAGCGATCCGGCACTGACATCGATCGTGGTCTGCGACGGCGGCGTGCCGGTCAGCTCGACCGTGAGGTCGCCCGCGGATACGCCGAGATCGGCCACGGTCACGCCATCGAGGAGGATGTCGGCGCGACCGGCGCTCATCTGCACGTCGAGTTCCGTGGCGGAGCCGGTGATGTCGAGCGCGCCGGCGCTCACGGTGGCGTCGAGTACCCCGAAGTCGCCGTCCACGTCGAGGCTGCCGGCATCCAGTGTGAGGTCGGCGTCGAGCTCCGCGTCCCGCAGGCTCTCCGGCAGCGTGAGCACGGCGATCTGCTCGTCCCCGAACCAGCTGCCGAACCACCACCCGAACATGCTGTCCGGGCTCCGGACGATCAGTTCGTCGCCGTCACGTTCGAACGTCCACGCGGGTCCTCGCCCGTTGGTGATCGCCAGCTCTGCCTGATCCACGTCGCCGAACTCGACGCGCATGCTGCTGGCATCCGCATCCAGGTCGATACCCTCGATGCCCCGCGCGTTCGCGGTCTGCACGGAATCCGGCCGGCTCGCCGAGATGACGGAACCCGCCGCAGCGGCGACCGCTGTGCCGCCGGTTCCGAGAAGGGCGATCCCGCCCACCACCGCTGTCACGACCAGGACGGCCGTGGCTCCGGACGAACGCCCTCCCGTGGGACTGGGCGGCGGAGGTGTCGGTGCCCCCTGCGCCGCCGATGGCGGCGGCGGAGAGGCGGGCGGGGAAGCGGGCGGCGGGGTGAGCGGGGTGTGCTCGCCCGGGAAGCCGTTGTTGTCGGTGGTCATCGTGCCACTCCTGTCTGGCCGGTCGGCGGCGTCGGGCCGCCCGTGTTCTCGATGTGGGCGAGCGCGGCGAGCACGCGGCGATTACCGGACTCGTCCGGGTCGAAGCCCAGTTTCTGGAAGATGGAGGTGATGTGCTTCTCGACGCTGGCCTCCGAGAGGAACAGCAGAGCGGCGATCGCCTGGTTCGACTTCCCCTCGGCGATCAGCGCGAGCACGGTGCGTTCCCGCTCGGTGAGTCGCATCATCTTGTCGTCGCGATTGCGGCGCGTGAGGAGCTGAGCGACGACCTCGGGGTCGAGAACGGTCGCGCCCTCCGAGATGCGCTGCACCGAACCGAGGAACTCCTCGACATCGGCGACCCTGTCCTTGAGCAGGTATCCGAGCGGACCGCCCTGCGCCGCGATCAGATCCGAGGCGTATCGCTCCTCGACGTACTGCGAGAGCACGAGGATCGCGAGCGACGGGCGCGAGGCCCGCAGACCGAGCGCGGCGCGGATGCCCTCGTCGGTGAAGGTCGGAGGCAACCGCACGTCGAGGATGCAGAGATCCGGTGCACTGCCGGCCACCGTCTGCTCGAGCTCCACCGTGTCAGCGAGAGCGGCGACCACCTCGTGCCCTGCGTCCTCCAACAGGCGAACGAGGCCTTCTCTCAGCAGGACCGAGTCCTCGCAGATCAGGATGCGCATGGGACGTTCACCTCCAGGCTGGTCGGTCCGCCCTGCGGACTGTCGAGGCGGAAGGTCCCGCCCGCGGCGAGGATGCGGTTGGCGATGCCGTCCAGACCCCCACCGGGCTGCACCTGAGCGCCTCCGATGCCGTTGTCCTCCACGCGGGCCCAGAGGGTGTTGCCCTCACGCACGCGCACGGTCACCCGGGCTTCACTGGCCCGCGAGTGCTTGGCCGCGTTGGTCAGGGACTCCGCGATCGAGAAGTACACGGCGGCCTCGGCCTCGCGGCTGCACCGGCCGTCCATCCGGACATCGAGGTGCACGGGAATGTGCGACCTCCCGGCCAGGGCGGAAAGGGCGGCGTCGAGACCACGGTCATCGAGCACCGAGGCGTGAATGCCGCGAGCGAGTTGGCGGAGTTCGGTGATCGCTGCCTTGGTCGAGGTGTGAGCCTCGTTGATGAGCTCCTTGGCGGCCTCCGGATCGTTGTCGATCTTCTGCTGGGCGAGTCCGAGCGTCATCCCGACCGAGACCAGCCGCGGCTGTACCCCGTCGTGCAGATCGCGCTCGATCCGGGTGCGCTCCACATCGGCGGCGCGCACCGCACCCTCACGCTGGGCGGTCGACGTGCGGACGCGCTCGGTGAGCTCGGTCTCCTTGCTGCGGATCACGATCGCGAGGGAGAGGGTTCGATGCAGCAGTGCCAGCCCGATCATCCCGACGACGCAGGCGGCGAGGCCGAGGATGCCGATCAGCGGAGCCCAGGCCACGGGGATCCCCCCGCCACCGAACGGTCCGATGACGGAGTCCGCGGCCGTGAGCGGGGCGAACGAGATGATGATCGACCACACCAGACCCCAGAAGAGTCGGAGGACGACGAAACCGAGCACGGCGGAGATGGCGAAGTTCGCCACTGCCCGCCACATCCGGCCGTCGATGGCCTGCCGTCCGAGGGACCGCAGCCATCCGCCGAATCCGGGACGATCACGCGGCTGTACGCGCAGCGGCGCGATCGGCGTGCGGTAGAGCGCGCCGACACGAGCGACTTCGAACCAACCGAGTCCGTAAAGGGCGTAGACGAGTCCGACCAGGAGGACGACGCCGATGCCGGCCGCGAAGAGGAGGCCGATGCCGGTGCCGAGAAGGCCGCCGAGCATGCCGAAGATGACGCCGCCGAGGACGCCGACGCCTGCCAGATGCAGGATCGTGAGGAAGATGCGCAACGGCGGCTTCACCGCGGTTGCGGAAGCCGGGGTCGCAGTCTGAGTGGTCATGCTTCCAAGGTACGGCGGGGCCGTTGCGCGCGGCACCGAGTCACCCGGACACTCTGTTTCGGGTTTTCCGTAACGCGCGCTCCGGATCGCCCGTGTCCCGAGCCTCCTTCCTGCTTCACTGGAGGCATGACGATGCACGAAGCAGAACCGCACGGCGCCGGTCTCGGCCAGCGACTGAACTGGCTGCGTGCGGGGGTGCTGGGCGCCAACGATGGCATCGTCTCCGTCGCCTCCCTGGTCGTCGGAGTGGCCGGCGCCACGACCGACAACGCCGCGCTCCTCACCGCGGGCATCGCCGGCCTCGTCGGCGGAGCGATCTCCATGGCCCTCGGGGAGTACGTGTCGGTGAGCAGCCAGCGCGACAGTGAGCGCGCGCTGATCGCGAAGGAGCGCGAAGAGCTGCGCACGATGCCTGCGGTGGAGCTCGACGAGCTCACCCAGCTCTACCGCGACCGCGGGCTCTCCGACGAGACGGCACGTCAGGTGGCGGTAGAGCTCACCGCGCACGACGCCCTCGCCGCTCACCTGGAGGTCGAGCTCGGCATCGACCAGGACGACCTCGTGAATCCGTGGCATGCGGCGATGTCCTCGGCGATCGCCTTCACTCTCGGTGCACTCCTGCCCTTGCTGGCCGTCCTCCTCCCGCCCCCGGAATGGCGGGTGCCGGTGACCTTCGTCGCGGTCCTCCTTGCTCTGGCCGTGACCGGAACCGTCTCAGCCAGGATCGGAGGATCCGCGCCGGTGCGCGCATCGATCCGGCTGGTGCTCGGCGGAGCACTCGCCCTCGCCGCCACATGGCTCATCGGCACGCTGCTCGGCACCACCGGCGTCGTGTAGCAACCGCTCGAGGGAACGACGAAGGGCGGATGCCGCAGCATCCGCCCTTCGTGTGTCCGTGTGAGGGATCAGTTCGACATGAACCCGACGAGCAATCCGCCCGTCACCTTCACGGCGAGGTTGTAGATGCCGGCGACCACGGCGCCGAGCACCGTGAAGACGATGAGGTTCAGGATGGCGACGACCGCCGCGAAGGCCATGACCTGCGGCAGTCCGACGACCTCAGACAGCACGAAAGCGTTGTCGGTGATGCCGACCAGGAAGCTCTCGGCCGTCGTCATGACGTTCGTCGCCTGGAGCACCAGGAAGATGAGGAAGAACGACACCATCGTGACGACCGCGAGGGCCACGGCTCCGAGGAACGACAGCTTCACCGCCGACCAGAAGTCGACGTAGACCAGACGAAGCCGGACCTGCTTGCCGCCTGTCTTGCGTGTCGACTTCTTCGCCAGCTTGTCGGCCACTGTACTCATGCGTCTGTATCCTCGGGGGTTTCTGTCGTCTCAGGTGCCTGGATCTCGGCATCCTCCGCTTCGGCCTCTTCTTCGGCGAGGCCACGCTCACCGTTACGGGCGATGGCGAGGATGCGATCGGCCTCCGTCGTCCGGGCGAACACCACTCCCATGGTGTCGCGACCCTTGGCGGGGACCTCGGCCACGGCAGAGCGTACCACCTTGCCGCTGGACAGAACCACCAAGACCTCGTCGTCCTCTGCGACGATCAGACCGCCCGCGAGAGTGCCCCGATCGTCGTTCAACTTGGCGACCTTGATGCCTGTCCCGCCGCGTCCCTGGACCCGGTATTCCTCGATCGCGGTGCGCTTCGCGTAGCCGCCGTCGGTAACGACGAAGACGAACTTCCCCGGGGCGGCGACGGACGCCGAGAGCAGGGAGTCGTCGTCGATCTTGAACTTCATGCCCCGAACACCGGCCGTCGCGCGACCCATCGGACGCAGCGCCTCATCGGTGGCCTCGAAGCGCACCGACATCCCGTGCCGGCTGATGAGGAGGATGTCGTCTTCCGCGTTCACGAGGAGCGCGCTGACCAGCTCGTCCTCGTCGTTCAGACGGATCGCGATGACGCCGCCCTGGCGGTTGGTGTCGTACGTGTCGAGCCGGGTCTTCTTGACGAGGCCCTCCCGGGTGGCGAGCACGAGGTAGTCCGCCACCCCGTAGTCACGGATGTCGAGCACCTGGGCGATGCTCTCATCGGGCTGCAGTGCGAGGAGGTTCGCGACGTGCATGCCCTTGGCGTCACGTCCGGCCTCCGGCACCTCGTAGGTCTTCGCGCGGTAGACCCGGCCCTTGTCGGTGAAGAACAGCAGCCAGTGGTGCGTGGTCGTCACGAAGAAGTGCTCGACGATGTCGTTCGCCCGCAACTGCGCACCCTTGACGCCCTTGCCGCCACGGTGCTGGGAGCGGTAGTTGTCACTGCGCGTGCGCTTGATGTAGCCCTCGCGCGTGACGGTCACCACCATCTCCTCTTCGGCGATGAGGTCTTCCATCGACACATCGCCGTCGAAGCCGTGCAGGATGTGCGTGCGACGCTCGTCACCGAAGCGGTCGACGATGCCGGTCAGCTCTTCGCGGATGATCACACGCTGACGACGCTCGTCGGCGAGGATCGCCTTGTAGTCCGCGATCTGGGCCTCGAGCTCGTTCGCCTGATCGATGATCCGCTGACGCTCGAGAGCTGCGAGGCGACGCAGCTGCATCTGCAGGATCGCATCGGCCTGGATCTCGTCGATGTCGAGGAGCTTCTGGAGACCCTCGTTCGCATCCGCCGTGGTCTGCGAGCGCCGGATGAGCGCGATGACCTCGTCGAGCGCGTCGAGCGCCTTCAGATATCCGCGCAGGATGTGCATCCGCTTCTCGGCCTCGCGCAGCCGGAACTCGGTGCGCCGCACGATCACATCGATCTGGTGGGAGATCCAGTGCGTGATGAACCCGTCGATCGCGAGCGTGCGCGGGACACCGTCCACGATCGCGAGCATGTTCGCGCCGAAGTTCTCCTGCAACTGCGTGTGCTTGTACAGGTTGTTGAGCACGACCTTCGCGACGGCGTCGCGCTTGAGCACGACGACCAGACGCTGACCCGTGCGGTCCGAGGACTCGTCACGGATGTCGGCGATGCCGGTGATCTTGCCGTCACGGGCCAGGTCGCCGATCTTGACCGCGACGTTGTCGGGGTTGACCTGATAAGGCAGCTCGGTGATGACGAGGCAGGTACGACCCTGGATCTCCTCGACGTTGACGACCGCGCGCATCGTGATCGAGCCGCGACCGGTCCGATACGCCTCGTGGATGCCCTTCGTCCCGAGGATCTGGGCGCCGGTCGGGAAGTCGGGGCCGGGAACGCGCTGGATCAGACCGTCGAGCAGCTCCTCGCGGGGGATGCCGGGGTTGTCCAGCGCCCACAGCGCCGCATCCGCCACCTCGCGCAGGTTGTGCGGCGGGATGTTGGTGGCCATTCCGACCGCGATACCGACGGAACCGTTGACGAGCAGGTTCGGGAACCGGGCGGGGAGAACCGTCGGCTCCTGCGTCTGACCGTCGTAGTTGTCGGTGAAGTCGACGGTCTCCTCTTCGATGTCGCGCACCATCTCGAGCGCGAGCGGAGCCATCTTCGTCTCGGTGTATCGCGGAGCCGCCGCGCCCATGTTCCCGGGGGAACCGAAGTTGCCCTGCCCGAGAGCGAGCGGGTAGCGGAGGGACCACGGCTGAACCAGTCGCACGAGGGCGTCGTAGATCGCCGAGTCGCCGTGCGGGTGGTACTGGCCCATGACCTCGCCGACCACACGCGCGCACTTGGAGAACGACTTGTCCGGGCGGAACCCTCCGTCGTACATGCCGTAGATCACACGGCGGTGCACCGGCTTGAGTCCGTCGCGTACATCGGGGAGGGCGCGCCCCACGATGACGGCCATGGCGTAGTCGAGGTAGCTGCGCTGCATCTCCGACTGCAGGTCGACCTGGTCGATCTTGCCGTGATCGTGTTCCGGTTCGGTGCGTTCTTCGTCAGTCATGAATCAATCTCTCTGTCACACATCTGGTCTGAGCCCGCGGGCATCAGATGTCGAGGAAGCGGACGTCCTTGGCGTTGCGCTGGATGAAGCTGCGTCGGGACTCGACGTCTTCGCCCATCAGCACACTGAAGATCTCGTCGGCCGCGGCCGCGTCCTCGATGGTGATCTGCTGCAGGGTGCGCGTGGTGTGGTCCATCGTCGTCTCCCACAGCTCCTTGGGGTTCATCTCACCGAGACCCTTGTAGCGCTGGATGCCGGCATCCTTCGGGATCCGCTTGCCGTTCTCGAGGCCGTGTGCGAGCAGGGCGTCGCGCTCGGCGTCGCTGAACACATACTCGTGTGCGGAGTTCGACCACTTCAGGCGGTAGAGCGGCGGCATCGCGAGGTACACGAAGCCGGCCTCGATGAGTCCGCGCATGTAGCGGAACAGCAGGGTGAGCAGCAGAGTCGTGATGTGCTGGCCGTCGACATCGGCATCCGCCATCAGGACGATCTTGTGATAGCGAGCCTTCTCGATGTCGAACTCTTCGCCGATCCCCGTGCCGAAGGCCTGGATCATCGCCTGGACTTCCTTGTTGCCCAGCGCCTTGTCGAGACGTGCACGCTCGACGTTGAGGATCTTCCCCCGGAGCGCCAGGATCGCCTGCGTGTGCGGGTCGCGACCCTGCACCGCGGAACCACCGGCCGAGTCACCCTCGACGAGGAAGATCTCGCTGATGGAGGGATCCTTGCTGGTGCAGTCCTTGAGCTTGTCCGGCATGGCCGCCGACTCGAACACGCTCTTGCGGCGAGCGGTCTCGCGGGCCTTGCGAGCGGCGAGACGAGCGGTCGCGGCATCGATCGCCTTGCGGACGACGTTCTTCGCCTGGTTCGGGTTGCGCTCGAGCCAGTCGCCGAGCTGATCGCCGACGACCTTCTGCACGAACGCCTTCGCCTCGGTGTTGCCGAGCTTGGTCTTGGTCTGACCTTCGAACTGCGGCTCGCCGAGCTTGATCGAGATGACCGCGGTCAGTCCCTCACGCACGTCGTCACCGGAGAGGTTGTCGTCCTTCTCCTTGAGGAGGTTGTTCGCCCGGGCGTACTTGTTGACCAGTGTGGTCAGAGCTGCCCGGAAGCCCTCCTCGTGCGTTCCGCCTTCGTGGGTGTTGATCGTGTTCGCATAGGTGAAGACGTTCTCGGTGTAGGACGTCGTCCACTGCATCGCGACCTCGAGCGAGATCTTGCGCTCGGTGTCCTCCGATTCGAAGGCGATGATCTCGTCGTTCACGACTTCGGCGTGACGCACCTTGTTGAGGTACTCGACGTAGTCGACCAGTCCGCGCTCGTAGTAGAACACGTCGCCGGGCTGCTTGGTGACGGTCGCGCCGTCTTCCTCGACCTCGTACGCAGACGACTCCCGCTCGTCACGCAGCTCGATGCGCAGTCCCTTGTTGAGGAACGCCATCTGCTGGAATCGTGTGCGCAGCGTGTCGTAGTCGAACTCGATCGTCTCGGTGAAGATCGAGGCGTCCGGCCAGAACGTGATGCTGGTTCCGGTCTCCTCGGTCGCCTCGCCCTTCTCGAGCTTCTGCTGCGGGATGCCGCCGTCGGCGAAGCTGTGCCGCCAGACGAAGCCCTTCTGCTTGACCTCGACGTCGAATCGCGTCGAGAGCGCGTTCACGACCGAGGATCCGACACCGTGCAGACCACCGGAGACGGCGTAGGCGCCCCCTCCGAACTTTCCGCCGGCGTGCAGGATCGTGAGCACGACCTCGACCGTCGACTTGTTCGGGTCGGAAGAGTGCGGGTCCACCGGGATGCCTCGACCGTTGTCGACCACACGCACGCCACCGTCGGCGAGCATCGTCACGAAGATCGTGTCGGCGTATCCGGCGAGGGCCTCATCGACCGAGTTGTCGACGATCTCGTAGACGAGGTGGTGCAGACCGCGCGGTCCCGTGGAACCGATGTACATACCGGGACGCTTGCGGACGGCTTCGAGGCCTTCGAGGATCTGGATCGAGTCGGCGCCGTACTCCCCGGGCTGCTTCGCCTTGGGTGCAATGGTGCCCTGGTCCTCGGGGGTTCCCCCGATGTTCGATTCCGTCTCGTCAGCGGGGGATTCAGGCGTCATCAGAGGGCATTCTCCACATCGATATCACGAACTGCCATTCTAGCGGAGTTTCGTGGGGAAACACCGCTCTGCGGCCGTGTGTGGCCCTCTGAGCGTTTCTGACCCCTTGCGTGGTGTCCTACCCGTAGGTATCGCGCGGGCCCCGCCCTGGAACGGCTCTGGGACCCCATTTCCACGAGGGGACGTCCGGTCCGATGAAGCGCAGGTTCTCCACGCCGGCCTCCGGATAGCGGCGACCGATCTCGGTGAGAATCGTCGCGCGCATGAACTGCAGGTTCTTCGCCCACGCCGTCGAGTCGCACTTCACGGTGAGCAATCCTCGCTCCAGGGAGACGGGTTCGGAGTGCTTCGCCGTGTCGGCGCCCGCGAGATCCGCCCACTGACGGACGAGGTCTTCCCTGGCCAGAGTGATCTGCCACCCCGAGTCGCGGCTCAGCTTGTCCAGGACCGCGCCGAGGGTCCCGGGATCCCGCCCGGGTGTGAACGGCGCGTTGTCGTCATCGGTCGTGATGCGACGCTTGCGCTTCCAGCTCTTCGAGCTCGGCTGCAGACCGCGCAGACGCAGGTAGGTGCCGACCGTCTCGGGGACATCGGCAGTGGGAGTCGGTGCGGCGTCAGTCATCGGCTGCCTCCCGTTCATCACTGATCGTCCCGGCGCTGATGCGCACCACATGCGCGTGCAGCACCTCAGGGATATCTTCCTCCACCGCCGCGGTCACCACGACCTGTTCGTACCCTGCGGTCAGGGCTGCGAGTCGACGACGCCGGTCCGCATCGAGCTCGGCGAACACGTCGTCGAGGATCAGGACCGGATCGCCGGCGGGGGATTCGCTGCGCAACAGCTCTGCCGACGCCAACCGGAGCGCGAGCGCGACCGACCAGGACTCCCCGTGCGAGGCATACCCCTTCACCGGAAGGTCGCGGACACGGAGCACGAGATCGTCCCGATGCGGTCCGGTGAGTGTGAGGCCGCGGTCGAGTTCGTTGGAACGCTTCGCCGCGAGAGAGGCCCGGAAGAGGTCCGCGATGCGGTTCGGATCGCTGAGCCTGTCGGCGGGGGAGACCTCTTCGGGTCCGCCCTCATCCTCTTCGGGGTCGCCGCCACCGACCGAGAGCGCCCATTCCAGCTGCGGACGATGATCTGCACCGGCGATCGCTTCATATGCATCGGCGACGGGTTGTTGGAGATCGACGGCCAACCGCTGTCGAGCCGTGATGATCTCGGACCCCAGGGAGACCAGCTTGTCGTCCCACACATCGAGGGTGCTCAGACCTTCGCCCCGGATGCCTCGGGCTCGCGCCGACTTCAGCAGGGCATTGCGCTGCTTGAGCACACGGTCGTAGTCGGCGAGCACGCCCGCCATCCGTGGAGTGCGCTGGATGAGGAGCTGGTCGCTGAACCGGCGGCGGGCGGACGGGTCGCCCCGGACGATCTGCAGGTCCTCCGGCGCGAAGAGGACGACGTGCGCGTAACGGGGCAGCTCGTTCGGCTTGGACGGAGAGCCGTTGATGCGTGCCTTGTTCGACCCCTGCCTGTTCACCTGCACTTCGGCGAGCACTCGACGCTCGCCGTGCGAGAGCCGCGCCCGGATGACCGCGAATTCCTGCCCGTCGCGCACCATGGGCGCATCGGACGACACGCGATGTGAGCCGAGCGTGGCCAGGAACACCACCGCTTCTGCCAGGTTCGTCTTTCCCTGCCCGTTGCGTCCGACGAGCACGTTCGGACCCCGGTGGAGAGCGAGTTCCGCGGTCGCGTAGTTGCGGAAATCGACCAGGCTCAGGTGCTCCACAATCACGGAGTCAGCCTACCTTCGAGGTCTGACAACGGATGCGGGATGAGGCGCGGGATCAGCGAAGGAGGAGGTTCGGCTGCAGCAGGTACTTGAAGGAGTCGAGGCCCGCCTGGTCGACCGAGGTCTGGCTCGTGATCAGCACGGGGCTGAGCTTGTTGGCGTTGTCGCTCGACGTGAACGTCACGCGGACGAACTCGCTCTTGACCGCTCCGAGAGCCTCGATCAGGTACTGGGGGTTGAGGCCGAGCGTGACCTCGTCGCCGCCGGACAGGATCGCATCGACCGACTCGGATGCGCGCGCGTGGTCTCCACCGGAGGCATCCATGGTCACGCTGTCGCTCGAGAACGTGAATCGCAGCGGCGCCGCACGATCGAGGACGAGCGAGACACGGCGGACGGCTTCAACGAGGTCGGCCGTGTTGACGACCGCGTAGTGGTCGGTCTGCTCGGGGAAAAGGCGTCGGACCGGGGGGAAGTTGCCCTTGATGAGCAGCGAGGTCACGGTCTTGTTGCCGGCGGTGAAGGCGATGATCTCGCGATCGCCCGCGCCGGAGAAGGCCACCTGGATGTTGCCGGCGTGACCGAAGGTCTTCCCGACCTCGAGCAGGGTGCGAGCCGGCACCAGCGCTGTCGCCTCGACGGACTCGCCGTCCCACGGCACATCGCGGAGCGATACCCGATAGCGGTCCGTGGCGACCAGGCTCAGAGTATGTCCGGAGACTTCGAGCTGCACACCGGTGAGGACGGGAGTGACGTCGTCGCGTGATGCGGCGAAGCCGACCTGTGCGATCGCCGTGCCGAATTCCTCAGCCGGAACGACACCGGAGGATCCGTTCACCTCGGGGATGGACGGATATTCCTCGACCGGCATGGCGGCGAGTGTGAATCGGGCCGAACCACAGGTCACGGCGATCCCGCCGTCTTCCTCGACGGCGATCTCGATCGGAGCGTTCGGGAGGCGGCTGGCGATGTCGGAGAGAAGACGGCCGTGGACGAGGATCGTTCCGGGGGTCTCGACCGTGGCTTCGATGGTCGTCCGAGCGGAGGCCTCGTAGTCGAAGGCGGAGAGCGTGAGGCTGGATCCGTCTGCTTCGATCAACACTCCGGCGAGGATCGGCTGCGGATTGCGCTGCGGCAGAAGCTTCACGACGAACGAGACAGCCTCGCTGAAGACATCGCGGTTGACCTGAAACCTCACGGGTGCTCCCTTGTCGTCGAACTGTGACGCGTCGTCGTCGGCCCTGCCGGTGCAGGGCTTCCCATGCTAGCCCCACAGTCCTGCGTATCCCTACGCCGAGGTTTCCTGTCATCCGTTCGCCGGTTCTCCCCACCGTCTGGTGATCGGATCGCGCCTTGAATGACTTAACTCCTTAACGGTGTTAACAGCTGTGGATACTGTGGATAAGTCGGTGGATATCAGGAGCGAGTAGGGAACTACACGCTTGTCAGTTGTGGAAACCCTGAGGAATCCGCGGGATCCCGGTCCTGGGGACAACCGAGGTGTTGTCCGAGTTATCCACAGGTTTGGGTGTTCAGCTCACATTCGTCCCGATGGAATCCACGATCATCCACAAGTTATCCACATGTGCATAGAGGCATCTATCGAGAGATCAGAATCCCTGTCGGGCACACAAAAAAGGTGGAGGACTGCATCCATTCGGGTGCGGTCCTCCACCTTTTTCGGAGGTGCGGCGTGTCAGCGTCGGCCGAGCTGCGTCGTGATCTCGGTGACCTGGTTGTAGATGGAGCGACGCTCCTTCATGAGCTCACTGATCTTCTTGTAGGCGTACATGACCGTGGTGTGGTCGCGGTTGCCGAACAGCTGACCGATCTTCGGCAGGGACAGGCTCGTTCGCTCCCTGCACAGATACATGGCGATCTGTCGTGACGTGGCGATCTGCTGCGATCGGCTCGAACCGTAGAGATCGTCCACGGTGAGCTTGAAGTACTGCGCCGTGGCCGTGATGATGTCGGTCGGCGAGATGATGTTGTCCTCCGCCGTGTCGATGATGTCGCGGAGCACGGTCTGCGCGAGGGAGATGTCGAGGGAAGAGCGGTTCAGGCTCGCGAACGCGGAGACGCGGATGAGTGCACCCTCGAGCTCGCGGATGTTCGAGGAGACGACGGTCGCGATGTACTCGAGCACCTCGTCGGGGATGTGGAGGGCCTCGCTCTGCGCCTTCTTGCGGAGGATCGCGATGCGGGTTTCGAGGTCCGGTGCCTGCACATCGGTGATGAGGCCCCACTCGAAGCGGCTCCGCATCCGATCCTCGAAGCCCGTCAAGTGCTTCGGCGCGACATCACTGGTGATGACGACCTGCTTGTTGTGATCGTGCAGCGTGTTGAACGTGTGGAAGAACGCTTCCTGGGTCTCGGCGCGACCCTGCAGGAACTGGATGTCGTCGATGAGGAGGATGTCGACGTCGCGGTACCTGGCCTGGAACGCGGCACCGCGGTTGTTCGCGATCGAGTTGATGAAGTCGTTCGTGAACTCCTCGCTCGAGACGTAGCGGACTTTGACTCCGGCGTAGAGCGACTGCGCGTAGTCACCGATCGCGTGGAGGAGGTGCGTCTTGCCGAGTCCGGAGTCACCGTAGATGAACAACGGGTTGTACGCCTTGGCCGGCGCCTCGGCCACGGCGACCGCCGCAGCGTGTGCGAATCGGTTGGACTGGCCGATGACGAAGTTGTCGAAGGTGTACTTCGGGTTCAGCCGGGATTCGTGACGCAGCTGTGTGGGCTGCTCCATCGGAGACTCGACGCGGCTCTGCTCGGTGCGTCCGAAGTCTCCGACGGCGATGGGGGCCGTCTGCTGCTCCGCCAGTTCGTGGTTCACGACGACGCGGTAGGACGTGACCTCTTCACCGATGTGAGAAAGGGCTTCCATGATCGGGAGTCGGAGACGCTTGTTGATCTGCGCCGCGGTCAGATCGTTGGGGACTTCGAGGTACAGCGTCGCGGACATGACGCCGGCCGGGACGGCGAGGCTGAGGAAGCCCTGCAGCTGGGGGGTGACGCGATCGTCGTCGGCCAGCAGCTCCTGCACCGTGGTCCAGATCGGGACGTCGGGCTGGGCAGGTGATGTCATGACGCTCCGGACGAGGAATCGAGGCGGGGTCGACGTGCCGTGCCCCCTGTGGATAACTTAGGATGCCACGGTAGTCATCCCGGCTGTGAACGGCAACCTGCCCTTGAAAACACGCGCGCGTGTTGTGCCTGCCGGGCGCGCCATGGTTGTGGATAATGGCTGTGCGGTGCCCGCCGGGCCGCCCTCGCGGAAGCGCGCAGATTTGCTCTGCGCGCCGGTAGGACGTACCCTAAGTCGGTTGACTTATGCCATTTTTGGCAGTTCCCCATGTCTCCGGTCGAAGTGAATCCGGTGGCAGCATTCCCGGAGTGATTCCATGAGCAAGCGCACTTTCCAGCCCAACAACCGTCGTCGCGCCAAGAAGCACGGCTTCCGTGCCCGCATGCGTACGCGTGCCGGCCGCGGCATCCTCGCTGCACGCCGCGCGAAGGGCCGCACCGAGCTCTCTGCGTAGTCCACTGTGCTCGCCCGCCCGTATCGACTGACCCGCGGGAGCGACTACCGTCTGGTCGTTCGACGCGGATCCCGTTGTGGTGGGGCGCGCGTCATCACCTCGGTGCTGGCGACGGGCGAGAACAGGGCCGCGAGGTTCGGATTCATCATCAGCAAGCAGGTGGGCACCGCCGTGGTGCGCAACACCGTGCGCCGACGGCTCAAAGCCGTGTGCGCGGAGGCGCTGCCGCGCGTCCCTGAGGGCACGGATGTCGTCATCCGTGCCCTTCCTGCATCCTCCAGCGCGTCCTTCGCGGAACTTCGCGCCGACGTCGATCGCTGCCTGAGCAGACTCGCATCGTCAACGGTGTCGGCATGACCGCGCTACCGGCGTCTTCCGTGGGGACGGCTCGATGGCACGCGCGGGACCTGGTGCGGACCATCCCGGTGATCCCCCGGAACCTGGTGCTGGGTTTCCTCACGGCGTACCGCAAAGTCATCTCTCCGATGTATGGAGATGTCTGTGCGTACTACCCCAGCTGTTCGGCTTACGCTGTAGGTGCGGTGCAGCAGCATGGTGCAGTGAAGGGAGCGGCGCTCTCGGCGTGGCGCATCCTCCGCTGCAATCCCTGGACCAGTGGCGGCGTCGATGACGTCCGGCCGCACGACCACTTCCGTTACGACTTGACCACACACGGTTTCGTCGTCCCTTCCCGAAAGGACTGATCGGTGGGTCTTGACCTTCTGCTCGCCAGCGCGACTCCCAGCCCCGAACCTGCGGCGGGGGGATTCGACCTGCTCGGCACCATCCTCTGGCCGCTGAAGTGGGTCGTCGAGCTGATCCTCGTCGCCTGGCATTGGCTTCTGACCACCGTCGGTCTTCCGTCCGCATCGGGTCTGACCTGGGTACTGTCCATCGTCGGCCTCGTCGTCGTCGTCCGCGCTGCGCTGATCCCGCTCTTCGTGAAGCAGATCAAGAGCCAGCGAAAGATGATGGAAATCGCTCCTGAACTGCGGAAAGTTCAGGAGAAGTACAAGGGCAAGAAGGATCAGCTGTCTCGCGAGGCCATGAGCCGCGAGACGATGGCGCTCTACAAGAAGCACGGCACGACACCGATGTCGAGCTGCCTGCCCCTTCTTGTGCAGATGCCGATCTTCTTCTCGCTGTACAGCGTGCTGAGCGATGTCAAGAAGCATGCGGAGCAAAGCCTCGGCGGTGTGGGATTGCTCAACCCCGAGCTCACGAAGGAGTTCTACGACGCCAAGCTCTTCGGGGTCGCGTCCCTGCACGAGACCCTCGGCGACGCGGTCGACGCCAACAACACCACGGCGATCATCATCCTGGTCACGCTCGTCGTGCTCATGATCGCCTCGCAGTTCTTCACGCAGTTGCAGATCATCTCGAAGAACCTGTCGCCGGAGGCCAAGACCGGCCAGGCGTACCAGATGCAGAAGATCATGCTCTACGTGCTGCCGCTGGGATTCATCTTCTCCGGTGTCTTCTTCCCGCTCGGCGTCGTCGTGTACTGGTTCATCTCCAACCTCTGGACCATGGGACAGCAGTTCCTCGTCATCCGAGAGATGCCGACTCCCGGCTCGGAAGCCGCCAAGGCCCGTGAGGAGCGACTCGCTCGCAAGGGCAAGGCGATCGATTCCTCCGGCAAGGTCGTCCCGATGGCTGCGTACGAGGCCGAGCAGCAGCGTCTGCTCGAGGAGGCGGAGAAGGCGAAGGCTCAGGCGCCCAAGCGTCAGCAGCCCGTGGGGAAGAAGCGTGCGAAGAAGAAGGGGAACGGTTCATGAGTGAAACCATGACCGAGAGCTCCGAGCCGACCGTGGCTCAGCTCGAGAACGAAGGCGACGTCGCCGCGGACTACCTCGAGGAACTCCTCGACATCGCGGACATCGACGGTGACCTGAACCTCGACGTGCGTCAGGGGCGCGCGTATGTCTCGGTGGAGGCGGAGGGCGATGGCCTCGCTCTTCTCTCTGCCCCGGACACGGTGCAGGCGCTTCAGGAGCTCACCCGCCTCGCGGTGCAGAGCAAGACGGGGTCGTTCTCCCGCTTGATCCTCGACATCGCCGGTTCGCGTGACACGCGTCGTCGGCAGCTCGCGACGCTGGTGGATGCTGCGGCCGCGAAGCTCGATGAAGGCTCCTCGCAGGCTTCGCTGCCGTCGATGTCGAGCTATGAGCGCAAGCTGGTGCACGATATCGCGGCCGAGCGTGGCCTGGTGTCGGAGTCGTACGGTGAGGGCGCTGACCGCCACACGGTCCTTCGTCGCCGTTGATGTTTCACGTGAAACATCGTTCGGGAACTGCTGATGACTGAGATCGAGAACGAGCCTGCGGTCGCCGCGGAACTCTTCGGTGACCGCATCGATCTCGCTCGAGCGTTCACGGCTTCGCTCGCACGTGAGGGTGAGGAGCGCGGTCTGATCGGACCGCTCGAGCTTCCGCGCCTGTGGACGCGGCACATCCTCAACAGTGTGATCGCTGCTCCGCTCTTCCACGGTTCGGTCGCTGACATCGGATCCGGGGCCGGCCTCCCGGGCATTGCGCTCGCGATCGCGCGTCCTGATGTGAAGTGGACTCTCGTCGAACCGATGGAGCGTCGGGTCACGTGGCTCACCGAGCAGGTGGAGGCGCTGGGACTGACCAATGTCGTGGTGCAGCGCGCGCGTGCCGAGGATGTTCATCCCGCCGAGGGTTTCGATGTCGTCACGGCGAGGGCGGTCAGCGCTTTGCGTACGCTCATCCCTCTCACTGCCCCACTCGTGCGCGACGGCGGAGAGCTTGCCTTACTCAAGGGGATGAACGCCGCGAACGAGATAGAAGCGGCCCAGAAGCAGATCAAGAAGTTCCGTCTGTCGGACGTGCGAGTGGACGTGCTGGGGGAGGGTGTTCTCACCGAGACGACCCGCGTGGTTCGCGCCCGCGTTCGGTAGTTCCTCCTGACATCAAGGCGGGGTGTTTCACGTGAAACACCCCGCC